>NZ_JBNPNH010000006.1:0-122034 GCF_050314555.1 Candidatus Spyradosoma sp. SGI.093
GCGGTAATTGTAATAGACGAGACCGAGTTCGGAGTCGTAGAACTCGGACGACCATTGGAAGGGCTGCGTGACGTCGCCGGAAGCCGTGACGGCTCCGAAAGGCGCGTAGTCGTAGCTCGTGCGGACGTAGCCGGAGGGCCCGAAGACTTCCCACACGTTTTTCGTGATGTCGTGCCCGTAAGTGAACCACGAGCCGTCTTTTTGGATCGCGAGCGGGCGCGTCGCCGTCGGCTGCGTCGGATCCCACAGCACGAGCCACAGCGCGGGGTGCGCGGCGCGCGTCAAATCCACGCACGCGATCTGCAGATATTCGCGGTAGATGTAGCGTTGGTGCAGCGTGACCGTTCCCGCGACGGTCACTTTCTTCGTGCAGCGCCGCCCGCGGTAGTCGTACGCGCACTCGACGAGCGTGTCCGTCGCGTCGTTGCGGAAGCTGACCGGGCGGTTCTGCGCGTTGTAGATGATCGACCACGTTCCGGTGGAGGTGAGGACGAGCGTCGCGTTCCCGTCGGCATTGCAAACAGCATTAAACACAAAGGCTTCTAAGAACTTATCCACTTTTACATCCGTGTCGTGAAACAAACAATGAAAAGAAGAGAAAAATGAAGATATAAAAATATTTTTATCGAGATTTATTTTTTTATCCTAGAAATTCCGACTAGAAGTATAAATATCGATGACAGCAACCAAAGAATATAGAAGCAGATTCTATCCTCTATGATTATCCATGTTATAAAAGAGAGAACGCCAATAAGCCATACTACATAACTCAAGATCTGCATATTCGGCATGGAATCAGTTGGATTTAAGACTCTTTCACTTTTGGACATCTCCATTTCGTTTCACATGAAATGTTTCTAGGATTACGCCGGAAGAAGATGCAGACAAATATGCGATGACGTCAGACAACGTCGTTAACTCTCGGGAAGAGTCAGGCGCGGCGTCGTATTTGCCGCGCGCCGACAGCAGGTATGCCGCGATGTCTGCGGATTCATCCGCGATTATATCCTTTCCCGACAAAAGCAATTCCGAGATTCGATCTTCCGGTCTCAACTTCAGCGGATCGACGCCGAGGATACTTGCGATACGGCACCAATGAATGCAAAAATCCTCGAGTCGTCCCTCGGAAATCTTTTTTTCTGATATTATTTTTTCATAAAGCGTCTCGATGGGCAAAGAGCGCCTGCGCGCATACATGTCTCTTCTAAGAAAGACACGAACGTCCCGGACGCGAGAGACAAGATAAACGGTCAGGACAATCAGAATACCCACCCACGTCGCACAAATGAATAAAGGCAGATTCATGTCAATAAGTGCTGTCGTCTATGGCGCAGACTCCCAGGCATCCGATAAATCTTCCGAAAAGAAACGATAGTGCGGACACCGCGATAAGATTAGACACGGGATTTAATCTTCGTCCGAGCATTCGAAGTCCTATTTTCATTTCCGTCTTCAGTTCTATGAAGCTGAAAAGCGTTGTCCATGTCGGTGTTGAGCCTAGCGGAGCATATGGTTTTAGAGGAACGCTCACCGCCACCGCGGGAAACGATATTCCCAACGCTGTATACGCCCAAGCCGTTTCAGCTCCGAACATACAATTTGCGAGGCATTCGTCGAATCGTCCTTCTTCATGGCAATCACAAGCATTTCCCAGCTTATCAATTCTAAGATCTGGAATGTTTGAGCAATACGCATACAGATTCCACCCGCCTTCTTCCCCGATAGGGTCGCGGGAAAGCCAGCGGCCGTCGGTCGGGGAGTAGTGGCGGTAGTTGTAGTACACGAGGTCGAGTTCGGAGTCGTAGAACTCGGACGACCATTGGAACGGCTGGGTGACGTCGCCCGTCGCGGAAACGGCGCCGAAGGGCGCGTAGTCGTAGCTCGTGCGGACGTAGCCGGAGGGTCCGAAGACTTCCCACACATTCTTCGTGATGTCGTGCCCGTAGGTGAACCACGAGCCGTCCTTTTGGATCGCGAGCGGGCGCGTCGCGGTCGGCCGCGTCGGATCCCACAGCACGAACCACAGCGCGGGATGCGCGGCGCGCGTCAGATCCACGCACGCGATCTGCAGATACTCGCGGTAGATGTAGCGCTGGTGCAGCGTGACCGTTCCCGCGACGGTCACCTTCTTCGTGCAGCGGCGTCCGCGGTAGTCGTAGGCGCACTCGACGATGGTCTGAGTTTCCGCATTCTCGAAACGGACCGGGCGGTTCTGCGCGTTGTAGGAGACGACCCATACGCCGGTAATGCGGCGCAAAACCATTTTATCAAAGCGTTTTGCTTCTTCCTTGGAGAGTCTTCGCATTTTGGACTTCGAGCTCGGAATCATGAGTCGTCTCTTCTCGCGGTTCATCTATCAGCAAGATTGCGGCTGTAGGATATGGAGATTTCTTGAAAATCTCTTCTATATCTTTTCCGTCGGTACTCACACGGACAACGAATCTATTATACGGATTTCTCCTTAAAACGAAGATTTTATCCTCGTCGATCCGGATGTAACAGAATGATTCCTCGTGTTCATAGAAGACATGCCACCCGTTTTTCCCCCACCCTCCGCAGAGTTGGCCCTTGTACTTATCGGGATAATGTTGGTGGAGTTTTACGGTGCTGCCCGAAACTTCATTCTTTAATACAAATTCTTTGTCCCTGTCTCGATCTTGATAAGCTTCATACGCGGAAATTCCTTTCGATAAAGAAAAGGAAAGGATTCCGACGGCGCACATAAAAATGATCCATGCTTTCATTGTGGTTGAAATTTTCATGAGAAATTTCTCTCCACGCTTCGTGTCCGCAAAAGTAAGGCCGTCGCGCGAATAATTCCGTTGCATCTCGATCGCCAGTTTCGAATGTCCTTAAATGTCTTCATCCTCGCTCCCGTCATATTTCTCTGTTCCCAATTCCTCGATGCCCAATTTCTTTATGAATTTCCAAAAACGAGCCGCTGAAGCATCATTCTTGAAAGGGAAAAAATTTGACGGCTCTGCCGAATCGAGAATCAGCGTTTCTAACAGATTGCGGCTCGGAGAATCCACGACGTAGAACCAGCAATGCTCCGCCGCGCAGTCATAATTTGCAATGCGTAGCGCATGCCCTGTCGGAACGCCGTTCTTCAAAAACACCAGAGAAAGCGTTCGTCCTAACCACGGGTGCCAAAATCCCTCTTTCGTCAAATCCGCATCACAAGTTGTTATTTCCTTGAAAAAAACGATATCTTGAGGATCGTCCAATGGAACTTCCCAAGTATTGCAACGCCAGAGCTCCCCGCTCCGGCGTCGAGAAATCAACAGCACCGCATAATCAGACTCTTTCGCTTCCGCCACGGGAATTCCTGTGAGTTCCGCCACGGGAATTCCTGTGTGCAGCATACACCCGAGGATAAAGAAAACAGTCATCCTTCTGACAAGAAAAATATACATCATCACAATCATCCTCGCGTGCATGAAACAATCTTGACGACTCCACCGTTCGCCAGGCTCGGCTTGCGGTTCTTCATCCATTTTTCACTGTCTTCATCAAGAGGTCGGACGCTGATTCTCACATTCTTGACACAATCCTGCTCACAAGACGCTTTCGCCTCGATTGTCGCATTTTCCAATTCCTCTTGATATGCTGTCTCCACAGATTTGGTTTCCACATCGTCCCCTTGGGGATAGATAAAACAATCCGTCCGACAGTTCTTGTGATCAGGAATCCCAGATGCAGGCAGAGAAATAAACTCGTCATTGACGGATTTTCCTGTGCAGCACACATAGCCCCATTTTTCCTTGGCACCTGGTCGTTTTTCCCTGAAATCATCCCGCGCGCTATAGTTATGCCCGAGTTTTAACACAATCGTTGCCGTGCCTTGGCGCGAAACTAGTTTCTCGTTGATACAACATTTAATTTTGGGGTTGTATTCTTTCCCGCCGCAACAGGGAAGATTCCGTTTCAAGCCCAAGAATTCTTCGTTAGAAACACTATTGTTGCCGACGAAACAATACAGATTCCTTCCTCCCTGCTCTCCAATGGGATCTCTGCTCAGCCATCTTCCGTCGGTGGGGGAGTAGTGGCGGTAGTTGTAGTACACGAGGTCGAGTTCGGAATCGTAGAACTCGGACGACCATTGGAACGGCTGCGTGACGTCGCCCGTCGCGGAAACGGCGCCGAAGGGCGCGTAGTCGTAGCTCGTGCGGACGTAGCCGGAGGGCCCGAAGACTTCCCACACGTTCTTCGTGACGTCGTGCCCATAGGTGAACCACGAGCCGTCCTTTTGGATCGCGAGCGGGCGCGTCGCGGTCGGCTGCGTCGGGGTCCAGGACCATTTAATTAGGAACATATGATTGAACGTTTAAAATTAAAAAAGGGATAGAAATTGCCAACGAAAGAATGTAGCGACACTGTATCTTTTTCTTAAGAATTTTTATAACAGATATCAAAAACGTGGTTATGTTTAAGCCTGTAGCTATCCAATGAAGGATGCCTGTAATTATCTGCAACCATACATACTGCTCGGAAGTAAGACTATGCTCTGGGAAAAGCAACTCTTGATTATTCAACGCGACAACAAAATACCCTGCCGGTATCATGTACGGAAGAAGCGAAACAAAGATTATTCTCATTTTTTACATTCTTTTTCCAACGCGTTATACTTTTCCATTACACGACTTGCCCATGAATTACAATTATCCACATCCGGATTTATAGCCCAAACCACTTTCGTTACAAGCTTCGTAGTGGGCACCGGAATCAACTGCCCCATATTGTTTACTTGTATTTCTTCGTGTACTTCTTCGCTAACAATAGTGATTTTAGTCCTTGAAAAATTGTATGGCTTGGGTGGTGTTTTCTCGATAGCACACTGGAGCAGTTTATCGTCTAAATTTGGAATAATAACCTCATAAGAAGAAAGATATTCCTCGTCATCCGACTTTTTCCCTTCGAGAAAATATCCAATATTACTTCCGTCATTGAAAAAGAAATGCGAATGAGAAAGAGATAGTCCTTCAGCTTTGTATATTTCTCCCTTAAACCAGAGAAGTTTTTCTTTTCCCGAATTCCAAAACCTTAACGCCAATGGTCTCGTTGCCAAATAGGCAACTCCGAGCTTGTCCCATTTAAGAATAGGATTATTTCCGACGTATGCATAGAGATTCCGTCCTCCTTGTTCCTCGATGGGGTCGCGGGAGAGCCAGCGGCCGTCGGTCGGGGAGTAGTGGCGGTAGTTGTAATAGACGAGACCGAGTTCGGAGTCGTAAACTTCGGATGACCATTGGAAGGGCTGCGTGACGTCGCCCGTCGCAGAAACGGCGCCGAAGGGCGCGTAGTCGTAGCTCGTACGGACGTAGCCGGAGGGCCCGAAGATTTCCCACACGTTCTTCGTGACGTCGTGCCCGTAAGTGAACCACGAGCCGTCTTTTTGGATCGCGAGCGGGCGCGTCGCGGTCGGCTGCGTCGGATCCCACAGCACGAACCACAGCGCGGGATGCGCGGCGCGCGTCAGATCCACGCACGCGATCTGCAGATACTCGCGGTAGATGTAGCGCTGGTGCAGCGTCACCGTTCCCGCGACGGTCACCTTCTTCGTGCAGCGTCGCCCGCGGTAGTCGTACGCGCATTCGACGAGCGTGTCCGTCGCGTCGTTGCGGAAGCTGACCGGGCGGTTCTGCGCGTTGTAGGAGACGACCCAGACGCCGGTCTCCGTCCAGATCAGAACCGCGTTCCCGTCGGCGTCGTAAGCCGGCGTGAAGTACTGCGTCTGCCCCTCGGCGGGCGTCTTCGTCAGCGCCGGATACTGATTGAGCTCGTTCGTCGTGTAGGCGAACTGCGTTCCCGCCTCGGTCGCCGCGCCGCGGTTGCCGACGTTGTCGAACGCGTAGGCGTACGCGGCGTTCCCGAGCGTCGCGGAAGTCAGCTCGCTCCGCGCGTTGTAGCCGAAGGAATCCGTGCGCGTCGAGCCGCCTCGGGCGAGCGTGCGCGAGGTCGGCCGCCCGAGCGCGTCGTAGGCGTAAGCGCGCTGAGCGACGAGCGTCGCGCCGCGCTTGAGCGCGATCCCGACCGTCAGGTCGCGCTCGTCGTCATAGGCGAAGTTCGCGCTCATGTTGTTCGGGCACGTCAGCGTTTCGAGCAGATCCGTTCCCGCGAGATACGCGTAGGAGAAGAGCTTTTCCGCGCCGCCGTGCAGGAAGCCCGCGCTCGCGACGCGTCCCGTCGCCGCGTCGTAGGCGGCGGAGACCGTCTGCTGCGCCGCGCCGTCCTTGGAATAGACGTAGCCGACGAATCGCCCGAACGCGTCGCGCGATTCCGCGACGGCGTGCGTTTTTCCGCCCGCGCTCAGCGTCTCGGAGGCGGGATCGCCGAAGGCGTCGTAGGCGAGCGCGCGCGTTCCCGCGGCGTCGGTCACGGAGACGAGGCGCCCGAGGAAATTTTTCAATTCTGAAGCGTTTCGAGAACTAATCCTCTTTCGAATCCAAATCATAGGGAGAGATTAAAATGCGGAACCGATCTTCAAAGAATGAATTTTCATAAACTCCTTGCTCGGCATAAAGCTTTTTTCCTTTTGAGAAAAATTCTTCAAATCGAGAACTTTTCATCCTTCTTTCCAATCGATCTCGTAATCCCAAAAATTTCTCTCTTTTATCCCAATTGCAATCATATTCTTTCAAATCTGATTCAATAAACCCGGCGAGTATCGCTGCTTCAGAATCTTCATAAGATCCAAGAAGATATACAAGGATGTAATAAAGGTCGTCAAGTCTGTCTTTTGAATGAGGGCGAAGCTTATAGCTCAGGTACGAGAAAAAAGTTCCCGTTTTGTAATCTCCTAAATAATAGGCTACTCCCCTAGTCGTCGGCAAAGAGAGGCTCATTCCCATCGATGCATAACTATAAAGCTTGTATGCATGAATTGCAGATTGATTTTTTAAATCTAAGCACTCCATGCACTCAAGGACCTCTAAAATCTCGAAGTCTAAATCTTTCTTTGCGCTTAAATAATCTTTTTTCTCCGATTCGGATAGCGGAACGCTCTTTGCCATTTTCCAAAAAAAGAAAACGGCTTTCGCTTCGGGAAAGTCAAGTTTTTCAATACCTTCACGCAAGCTATTGAATTCCGCTTCATTCTTCGCTTCCGAAACCCTACTCAAAAACAGATGAATTTCTCTGTACGAAGGGTAGTTCATGTCTGAAAAATAGCTGGAAAGATTCTTTTCGAGTTCTCTCAAATCGCTGCTGTTTAAACACGAAGAAACCTTTTTTAAGCGATTGTATTCCGAGCGCAAAAACAGCATCGCGTCTTCTGCTTTCGTGGAAGTCATTGAATATCTCGCCAACATTCCATAGAGCCTGGCGGCTTGTAGGTCGTTTTCACGTATTGCACTTCGAATCTCTTCTGTCGAAGATTCTCGATCTGAAATCTTCTGGAGGATTTTTCGAATTTCAAAGAGGCTTTTGACCTCATATCCGTCTTTTTTTCGCCTCAATGTATTCTTGAAAGCAGAACTTCCAAGTACTTCCCAATCATTCCAAGAAACGTCTTCTGCAAAAATAGAATAATACGGGAAAAAGACAAGTAAAAAGAATGCGAGTATTGTTTTGGTTTTCATAAGTAATATGACCTCAAAAAATAATGCGAATGCCGATTTGGATAACTGTTACATTTGAACTTTGATATTTAAAACGATGATAATCGTCGGGATCCGGAGGCGGAAACAGAGGATTTTCAGGAAATCCGATGTGCGGGGAGGGCGACGAGTTCGAGTTATCTATTTCTATTCCGAACTTTCCAAAAATATAGATGCCTGCCGTAACTGTCGGTTTTTGTGGACAGTTCTCCAATGGGAAGTCGACATTCCAAATTTGATTATCGGGGAAATATTTTCGAATGTCATCTGGAACAAAGCTATTGTCTATCAGTAAAGATCCATATTTATAAGAATTACAAAGATTCAGATCCTGTTGCGAATAAAACTCGAATTCAAATTCCTCGTAACTATCCTCTATTAAATTCTTACCCAATGAATCTGTTTCTTTGGAAACATTGTTTCCGATAATCGCATACAAATTGCGCCCTCCCTGTTCTTCAATTGGGTCGCGGGAGAGCCAGCGACCGTCGGTCGGGGAGTAGTGGCGGTAGTTGTAGTACACGAGACCGAGTTCGGAGTCGTAGAACTCGGACGACCATTGGAAGGGCTGCGTGACGTAGCCCGTCGCGGAAACGGCTCCGAAGGGCGCGTAGTCGTAGCTCGTGCGGACGTAGCCGGAGGGCCCGAAGACTTCCCACACGTTCTTCGTGATGTCGTGCCCGTAGGTGAACCACGAGCCGTCTTTCTGAATGGCGAGCGGGCGCGTCGCGGTCGTCTGCGTCGGATCCCACAGCACGAGCCACAGCGCGGGATGCGCGGCGCGCGTCAGATCTACGCAGGCGATCTGCAGATATTCGCGGTAGATGTAGCGCTGATTCAGCGTGACCGTTCCCGCGACGGTCACCTTCTTCGTGCAACGCCGCCCGCGGTAGTCGTACGCGCATTCGACGAGCGTGTCCGTCGCGTCGTTGCGGAAGCTGACCGGGCGGTTTTCGTAGCTCCTTTTACGGTCTTCTAGCGGAGGCTCGCTGACACAAGCTGTGTAGAAGTTACGATTTTCATTCTGGATAATTCTTAGGCAAGAACTTCTCTTCTTTAATTTTTTAAAGATTAATTGTTTTACATACATCTCTTTTTCTGCTCCAGGCAACCCTCGTCTATTAGGCAATCAAATTTCGTGATTGAATCGTTAAAAACATTTCATTTTTTAGAAACGAGCAGTGACTCTATGATTTTTTCAGCCTCCTCAATCTTTGAAAAACACACGGTCGAATACACAGGTCGCGCTACTTTTTTTAGCCAAAGAAAGATTATTTCTAAATGCTCTGATGAAAATTTTTTTAAGACACTGTTCCCATGATCAGCACAATCTTTCAGGTCAGACAGAATCCAATAGACAACCGCATCCCCATACCCTTGAGGAATTTTAGAAATTCCCTCCTGTAAGAAGAGGCTGCATTCTGTGTAAAGAACAAGGCCTAAAGGAAGCAATACATCAGGATAACACAAAAGAGAAATCTCATAGCATAACGAAAGATACTCGTAATCTGGCTCTTGGTTTTTCACATCGGATCCAGAAAGGAGACTTCTTTTTATTTTATCTCTAAGCTCCAAAACGTCCCTCTTTTCGTCTTTTGAAGTTTTCATTTTACTCAATCCATTTAACAACACCAACAATCCCACCGACAATAGCGGAAATCGGGACCGTCACCACTTCTTCAGGAATGAAAACTTGAGGGCCAGATTGTCCGCCGATTATGGCAATTGAAACTCCAACCCCTGCACCAATGACAAACGCTTCCCAAAGATCTTTTTTAGACATATGAGTTGCATATATTGGCTCAGGAATATGCTTGTTGGAAAGCTGATCTGCCCACGCAGGATAGGGCGGCGAACATGGAGGATTATTGTCGTCGTCTTTGCAAACATCTTTCCAATTTTTAAGATTGTTTTTTAGTCCATTTTGCAAGTTTTTGATCTCCGTGTAATGTCCTCCAGGCTTTGTTGTGCCATATTTATGAGAAAATCCGCCTTTCCCGTCTTCTATGGGATTGTATTTATCTAATTCTCGCCTCAATTTATTCCCTAAATCTTGAATTTTTTCCATCAACTTCCGACACGCCTCTTTATCAAACACTAACCCCCAAAAATCATTACCCCTCATCACGCTGTTTCTGAGGAAAGCATACAGATTTCGTCCTCCCTGTTCCTCGATTGGGTCGCGGGAGAGGAAGCGGCCGTCGGTCGGGGAGTAGTGGCGGTAGTTGTAGTACACGAGACCGAGTTCGGCGTCGTAAACTTCGGATGAGAACTGGAACGGGTTCGCGGGAACGGCGGAGCCGGAGGGCGTTCCCGCGGTGCCTGCGCCGAAGGGCGCGTAATCGTAGGTCGCCGCCACGTCCCCATAGAAATCGACGAGCTCGCAGACGTTTTTCGTCAGGTCCACGGTCGGGAAATAGAGGTTGTCGCCGAGGACGTTGATCGCGAGCGGGCGCGTCGCGGTCGGTTCTTCGGGATCCCAGAAAATCACGCGTTTCAGCGAAAAACTTTCCGTTCCCGCGGCGTCCGTCGAAACGTCGAACGCGGCGATCTGCAGATAGCCGTCGTAAACATAGCGTTCGTGCAGCGTGAGCGTTCCCGCGACGGTCACTTTTTTCTCGAAGCGGCGTCCCTGCGAGTCGTACGCGCATTCGACGACGGTCTGCGTCGCCGCGTTTTCGAAGCGGATCGGGCGGTTTTCGCCGTTGTAGGAGATCGACCACGTTCCCGTGGAAGTCTGAACCAAAGTCGCGTTCCCGTCCAAGTCGTAGGTCGGAGAGAACGTCAGGGGAGAAGCGACATTCCTGTCGCTTTGTTCGGAATCGCTTTCGGAGGGGTTTTCGGGAAGCGGCAAGAATGCCGCCTCTCCCCTGGACGTGTACTGATTCAGATTGTTCGTCGTGTAGACGAACTGTATTCCCGCTTCCGTCGCCGCGCCGCGGTTGCCGATGTAGTCGAACGCGTAGGCGTACGCGTCGGAACCGAGCGTCGCCGAGGTCAGCTCCGAACGCGCGTTGTACCCGAAGGAATCCGAGCGCGCGGCGGCGCTCCCGCGCGTCTGCGTCCGCGCGGAAACGCGCCCGAGCGCGTCGTGGCTGTAAGTGCGTTTCGCGATGAGCGAAGCATCGCTTTTTTCGTAGGCGATTTCAACCGGCAAATCCCGGTCCGCCGCGTAGCCGACGCGCTTCGTCATCACGTAGCCGCCCATCACCGCGATTTCCGAGAGCAGATCCGTTCCCGCGAGCCGACCGTACGCGAACTCCACGTTCCCGTAGGCGCAGCTCGAGAGCCGCCCCGTCGCCGCGTCCCAGCTCCGCGCGAAGAGCGCGAAGGGCTCGCCCCCGCGCGTCGCCGTGAGCGAGATTTCCCGCCCGTACGCGTCGAGCCCGCGCGCCAGCGACGCGTTCAACGCGGCGTCGCTCTCCGAAACGAGCGAGCCGTACGCGTCGTACGCGAAGGTTTTCGTGCCCGAGCCGTCCGTCACGGAAACGAGGCGCCCGAGCGCGTCGTAGGTTTGGGAAACGCCCGCCGTGCCGTCGGAATACGTCGTCGAGACGAGCCGGTTCCACGCGTCGTAGGCGCAGGCGGTCGAGACGCCGCGCGACCACGCGCGCGAGGCGAGCAGCCCCGTCGCCGTGTAATTATAGTTCACCGACGCGCCGGCGGCGTCCGTCTTCGAAAGCAGCGCGCCCGTCGCCGCGTCGTAAGTCCACGTCGTGAGGTCGCCCGCGTCGTCGTCGAGAGCGTCCGGGGATTCCGGCGCGCCCGCGAGCGCGCGGAAGGTGCGCATTTGCGTCTTCTGCCCGAACGCGTCGTAGGCGAACTTCACCGGATACGCGGCGTTCCCGTATTCGGCGAGAACGTTCCCGCGCGCGTCGTAGGCGGTCGCCGTGTAAGTTCCGTCCGGATACGTGATTTTCTTCCGTCTGCCCAGGGCGTCGTATTCGAAGGCGGTCGTCGCCGCCGCGCCCGCGATCGTGCGCGTCTCGGAGACGAGGCGGTCGGCGGCGTCGTAGGCGTAGTTCACGACGTTCCCGCGCGCGTCCGTGTCGGAGAATTTCCGCGAGAGGGCGTCGTAGCTCGAGGACGTCGAGACGCCGCTCGGCGAAGTCCGCGAAACGACGGCGCCGTCCACGGCGACGCTCGTCTGTGCGCCGGTCGTCTGCGGGAACGTCGTGACGGTCGTGCGCGTCTTCGTCGCCGAATCATAGGCGCCGGTCGTGCGCGTCGCGTTCCCGCGGGCGTCGATCTCGACCTGCTCGCTTTCGAGCGCGGGCGAGAGCGCGGAGAGGCGCGTCCTGGAGACGCTCGTCCGCGCGGGGATCGACGCGTCCGAGCAGGAGACGACGGTCGTCGTCTTTTTCCAGATCACGCCCGCGGCGTCCTTTTCGAAAACGGCGTCCGTCTCGGTTCTGTTCCACGCCCCGCCCGCGCTCCGCGTCGTCGAGATCACGGCGCCGAACGCGTCGTGCGCGTAGGCGACGCCCGGCTGCCCCGTCGCGGCGGTCGAGACGAGGCGCGTTCCCGCGTAGGCGTTTTCCGTCGTCAGCACGACGTCGTCGCCGAAGCCGGGGCGCTCCGTCTTCACCGTGCGCCCGTGCCCGTCCGCGTAAGTTTTTTCCCAGCGCGGGGAGTCTTCGCCGCCCGTGAAGACCGTCGTGATCTTCAGCGCGTTTTCGGCGTCGAAGGAATAGACGTAATGTTTCGCGACGACCGCCGTGCCCGTGACGGACGCGAGCGAGCCGTCCGCGTTCTTGCGCGTGACGCGCGTGCCGCCGTCCGGGAACGTCACGGTTTCGGTCAGCCCGTCGTCGGAAATCGAATACGTCGTCGACTTGCCGAGCGCGTCGGTCTCGGAGACGAGTTCGCCGCGCGCGTCGTAGGCGCGCAGCGTCGTCGCGGAGAGCGTTCCCGCCGTGCGCGTCTCGCGCACCACGCGGCCTTCGGCGTCGTAGGCGTAGGTCGTCGTGACGTCTCCGCGCGCGCCGTGCCGCGTGGAGCTCGCGAGGCGTTTCGCCGAATCGAACGTGTTGTCGGTGCGCACGCCGTCGGCGTCGATCGTCCATACGGGGCCCGTGCAGATGTAATCCGCGCTCGTCGTTTTTCCGTCGGAGCGCGTCGTCGAAATCACCTTGTGCGCGGGCGAATACGTCCTGTTTTCCCAGGAGACGAGCTCGAACGCCGCGCCCGTGTGCGCGTGGTTTTCCGTGCGCGTCTCGTTTCCGCGCGAATCGAAGACGCGCACGACGCGCGTCGATTTCCCGGGAACGGGCGCGAACGCGCCGCCCGCGAAGACGCCTTCGGTCACGGTCTCCGTGTATCCGAGATCCGATGACACGCCGACCGCGGCGGGAACGCCCGTCGAGGAATATTCACGGAACGTCGCCGTGCCGTCCTCGCGGATCTCGAGCTTCACGCGCCCGGCGGCGACGGTTCCCGTGTTCGCCGGATAATAAAGCGTGCGCGCGGTCAGCGTTTCGCCGTTCGCCGTGACGGAGCGCGTCTCCTCGCGCCCGTTCGCGGAGTCGTCGTCGTAGGAAAACGTCTCCGTCTTAAAGACCGTCCCCGCGATCTTGTGAACGACCGTGCGCGGACGCGGATCCGCCGCGCCGGAGGCGGGCGCCTCCTCGTAGACGTAGAGCGTCTCCTCGGTTTCGTTCGCATAGCCTTTCGTGCGGACCGTCCGCGTCGTGCGCCCGCAGGCGTCGTAGTCGTAAGTCGTGCGGGCACCGCTTTTGTCCGTCTCTTCGGCAAATTTGCCGCGTCCGTTCCCCTCCGCGACGCGCGTCGCCGTGAACTCGAAGTCCTCGTTGTCGCCGAGTCTGCGCGAGACGAGCATTTCCCCGTCCGCGCCGTAGGAATAGACCTCGGTCGAAACGAGAGTCCGCGCGCCGTTCCCCGTCCGTTTCCATTCCTTGACGGTGACGAAATCCGCGCCGTCGGCGTCCTTCCAGAAAATCTTCTCCTTCTGCGAAGTTTCCGAATCCGCGTCGCCTTCGTTCCCGCGGACGAACACCCAGTCCTTTTTCCCCGCGTCGTAGCGCCACGCGTAATGAAACGCGAACTCCGTCCCCGCGCGTTCTTCCAAAAGCTCGAAGACGCCGCAGTCGCCGTCTCCGTCCACGTCGCCGAACGTGAACGTCTTGATCGGCGTTCCCGTGCGCGCGTAGCGGCCCGTCTGCCCGTCCTTTCCGACGACGTCCGCGGGCTTGTACCAGTCGAGACGGAATTTCTTCGCGCCCAGGGAAACGACTTCCGCCAGCCCGTCCGTCAGCGACCATACCTGGACCAGATTCCCGTCGGAGTCGAAAACCGCCTCGATTCCGAGCTGCGCGGGCGTCAGTTCGACGCCTTCGGGGGAGCGGATTTTCTCGACGTTCCCGTCCGCGCCGTAGGTGACGCGCGTGCGGTCGGGAAGCGTTTCGGCGAAGCGTCCGCCGCCGAGAGACTCAAGCTGATTGTCCGTCCAGACCGCCGTTCCCGCGGGGCGGCCGTTCTCGTAGGTGTAGGGCGTGTGCAGCGCGTCTTCAATGACGACCGTCGTTCCCGAAATTTCCCGCACGCGGCGCGTCATCGGATGCACGTAGCGCAGCCCCGCGCCGGAAAAAAGTTCGCGCACGGGAATGCGGTCGTAGATGCGCAGCGCGCCTTTCGGAAAACCCGCCGCGAAGGGCGTCCCGCCGAAAGGCTGGGAAAAATCCACGCTTCCGCTTTTGATCACGGGCGCCGAATCGCACGTGCCCGAGCACTCGCACGCCTGTTTCGGCGGAAGCTCGACGGCGTCGGAAACGCTGACGCGCGCGTCCAGCATCCACGGCCCGCCGATGGTCTCGAAATCGATGGTCACGGCGTATCTCCCCGAAAATTTCGAACCGTCGCTCTTGAAGAACGACGCGCTCCCGGGAGAGCCCAGCGAAGAGGACGCGCTCCCGATTCCGGCGATCGAAACCGTCGCCGTGTCGTCGGAGGCGACCGCGATCGTGATGAGATTCCCTTCGGCGAGGATTTCGCCTTCGATGCGCTGCGTGAACGCGTTTTCGTTATAGGGAGCCGTCCCGGAAAATCCCCATTTGTATTCCGTGTAGCTGCGGTCGGAATCCGTGCCGGTCGTGACGACCGGAGAATCGGCGAGCGTCCGGGGATTCGTGTTCGGAGTGATGTCGTTCATCGTCTGAAGTCTTTCTTTCAAGGGGGTGAAGGATTTTCGAGCGGCGCGGAAACCGTTCCCGCCCCCGCTCTTGATTTATAGGCAAACCCCTCCCGAAGCAAAATGCAAGCGATCAAACATTAAAAAATGTAATGTTTCTTTTCTTGACGAAAAAGAAAAAAGCCCTCTCGGAGCAAATCGTCTCGTCTCCGCGGGAACGTTTCGGAGCGGCGGCGCGGAGGGGCGGGGGCGCGTCCGCCCTCGACATTTTCGGGCGCGTCCTTTACGCTCGCGTTCTCGATTTTTATGTTCCGACCGAAATCAGCATTGCCGCTTCCTTACGCCGCGGGCGCCGCCGTCCGCGGCGTCGGCGCGTCCGCGGAAAGAAAGGAGTTCCGGCGATGAGCGGGAACGCGGAAACGGAAGCGCGGCTTCGGGAGCTCGAAGTCAAAATCACGTTTTTGGAGGACTACGTCTCCAAGCAGAACGAGGTGATCGTCGAGCAGGGCAGGGCGATCGACCGCCTGACGCAGGCGCTGCGCCGGCTCGCCGAAAAGGCGGAGAGCTTCGGCTTCGGCGACGCCGATTCCGCGCCCGCGAACGAGAAGCCGCCGCACTGGTGAACCCTGCGGGAACGCCTCGCCGCGGCGCCGCGCGTTCCCGCGTCCACAAAGAATTTTCCCCTTTTCCCCACGCCATGAGCTCAGATCTGAATTTCGACCTTTCCGCGCAGGCCGCGCCCTACGCGAAACCTGCCGAGAGGGCGCCCGAGGCGCTCCGCGAGGACGCTCCCGCGGCGGGCTCGGGCGGCGAGGCGCCGGACTTCGTGCACCTGCACGTGCATTCGCAGTATTCGATGCTCGACGGCGCGACGCGCATCGCGAGCGTCTCCGACAAGAAGACGAAGAAGCTCCTCGCTAAGGGGCTCGTGCAGAAGGCGAAGGAGCTGGGCATGCGCGCGGTCGCGCTCACGGACCACGGGAACATGTTCGGCGCGAAGCTTTTCTACGACACCTGCCGCGCGGAAAAGATCAAGCCGATCATCGGCTGCGAGGTGTACGTCGCGCGGCGCACGCGTTTCGACAAGGGGAAGAATCTTCCCGCGGGCGCGGACGAAAAGCTCGACCGTTCCGGCGACCACCTGATTCTGCTCGCGAAGAATCTGACGGGCTACCGCAACCTCGTGAAGCTCGTCTCCTTCGGCTGGACGGAGGGCTTCCACTACCGCCCGCGCGTGGACAAGGAGCTGCTCGAGCGCTACCACGAAGGGCTGATCTGCTCGAGCGCGTGCATCGCGGGCGAGATTCCGCGCGCGATTCTCGCCAAGGACGCGGCGAAGGCGGAGGCGGCGGCGCGGTGGTACAAGAAGGTCTTCGGCGACGATTTTTATCTGGAGATTCAGCGCCACCCGAACTCCGGCGAGCACAGCACGGAGGAGACGCGCGAAGTCTATCTGCGCGAGGTGCGCGCGGCGGAGGCGATTTTCGAGCTCGCGAAGAAGATCGGCGTCAAGGTCGTCGCGACGAACGACGTGCACTTTCTCGACGAGACGGACGCGGACGCGCACGAGATTCTGCTCTGCCTGAGCACGGGGAAGAAGCTTTCCGACGAAAACCGCATGCGCTACACGCGCCAGGAATGGTTCAAGAGCAAGGAGGAGATGTTCGCGCTTTTCCGCGACCGCCCGGAGACGCTGAGCGCGACGACGGAGATCGCCGACAAGGTCGAGGAATACAAGCTGGACTCGCCGCCGATCATGCCGTTCTTCCCGATTCCGGAGAGCTTCGGCACGGAGGCGGAATATGCGAAGCGCTTCGACGAGGCGGCGCTCGTCGCCCTCTGGGGCGCGGACCGCTACGAAAAGCTCGGCGGCTACGAAAAGGTGCTGCGCATCAAGCTCGAGAGCGACTATCTCGAACACCTCACGCTCGAAGGCGCGGCGCGGCGCTGGCCCGACGGCGTTCCCGCGGAGGTGCGCGAGCGCATCGACTTCGAGCTGAACACGATCCGCACGATGGGCTTCCCGGGCTACTTTCTGATCGTGCAGGACTTCATCGCGGCGGCGCGCGGGCTCGGCGTCATCGTCGGCCCCGGGCGCGGGAGCGCGGCGGGCTGCGTCGTCGCCTACTGTCTCGGCATCACCGGCATCGACCCGACGAAGTACGACCTGCTGTTCGAGCGCTTTCTGAATCCGGACCGCATCTCCATGCCCGACATCGACATCGACTTCGACGACGCCGGGCGGCAGCGCGTGCTCGAATGGGTCACGCGCAAGTACGGGCAGGACCACGTCTCGCACATCGTCACGTTCGGCGTGATGGCGCCGAAGAGCGCGATCAAGGACGTGGCGCGCGTGCTCGAGCTGCCGCTTCCGGAGGCGAACGCGCTCGCGAAGCTCGTTCCCGCGACGCCGAAGATCACGATGTACAAGGCGATGGAGGAGGTGCCCGAGCTGAAGGAAAAGCTCGACGCGCCGGAGCCGCTCGTCGCGCGCACGATGCGCCTCGCGAACGTGCTCGACGGCACCGTGCGGCAGAACGGCGTCCACGCGTGCGGCATCCTCATCAGCCGCGACCCGCTCACGGAGACGATTCCCGTCATGCCGACGGACGGCGAGAGCCTGCTCACGACGCAGTACGACGGGCACTTCGTCGAGCCGATCGGGCTCATCAAGATGGACTTTCTCGGCCTGCGCACGCTGACGATCATCAAGGCGGCGCTCGCGAACATCCGCGAATCCACGGGGAAAGAGATCGACATCGACAGGATCCCGATGGACGACCGCGAGACCTTCGAGCTCTTTTCCGCGGGCAGGACGACGGCGCTCTTCCAGTTCGAGTCCGGCGGCATGAAGAAGCACCTCATGGCGCTGCGGCCGAACCGCTTCGAGGACCTCGTCGCGATGAACGCGCTCTACCGCCCGGGACCGATGGCCTACATTCCGCAGTTTATCCGGCGCAAGCACGGCGAGGAGCCCATCGTGTACGACCATCCGCTGATGGAAACGTATCTGAAGGACACTTACGGCATCACCGTCTATCAGGAGCAGGTCATGCTCCAGTCGCGCGCGCTCGGGCAGTTCACGCGCGGCGAGTCCGACACGCTCCGCAAGGCGATGGGCAAGAAGCAGGCGGAAATGATGGCGAAGCTGAAGGAGAAGTTCATCTCCGGCTGTCTCTCGAATCCGAAGTTCATGGAGGCGGACGTCTGCGGGAACGATCCGAAGAAGGCGACCGCGCTCTGCGAAAAGATCTGGAGCGACTGGGAGGCGTTCGCGCAGTACGCGTTCAACAAATCGCACTCCGTCTGCTACGCCTACGTCGCGTACCAGACGGGCTGGCTGAAGGCGCACTATCCGGTGGAGTTCATGGCGTCCGTGCTCGACTCCGAAACCGGCAACCCGGAGAAGATGCTCTTCTTCATCGGCGAATGCGAAAGCATGGGCATCCGCGTGCTCGGACCGGACGTCAATTCCTCGCTGCTCGGCTTCGCGCCGGACGCCGCGAACAACGCGATCCGCTTCGGCTTCGGCGGACTCAAGGGGCTCGGCGAAAAGGTCGCCGAGGAAATCATCCGCGAGCGCAGGACGAACGGGAAGTACAAGAGCTTCCTCGACTTCATGCAGCGCATGGCGCGCGTCCGCGTCGTGAGCGTGGACGAATCCGGGGCGCGGCGGGAACAGAAGATCCAGTTCGGCCGCGGGCTGCAGGCGCTCATCGTCACGGGCGCGTTCGACGGCTGCGAGATCTTCGAAGACCGCCGCCATCTGCTCGACTCCGCCGACGCCGTGCGCAATTCCTTCTCCAAGGAAGAGGAGGACGCGAGCCAGCTCGGGCTCTTCGACATGCTCGGCGGGGACGTCAGCGCGAATCTCAACAGCGATCTCATCTCGCGCGCGGGAACGCCGATGTCCGAGGCGGAAAAACTCCGCTGGGAGCGCGAGCTGCTCGGCTTCTACCTTTCCGGGCACCCGCTCGACGCGTTCGTGAAGCTCGACCGCGCGCTGACGACGTTCTCGGGCGCGTTCGAGGACTGCCGCCTTTCCCGCTACGAAAAGCACGACGTCCGCCTCTGCGGCATGTGTTCCGAAGTGAAGGTGAAGACCTCCAAGGACGGCCGCAAGTACATGACGCTCTTTCTGGAGACGCACACGGACACCTACGACGTCTTCTGCTTCAGCGACGTCGTCAACCTCAAGTTCGTCACGCCGGGAATGCAGCTGCCCGACGGCCGCGTCGTCAAGAGCGGCGCGATGCTCGAGGACGGCACGATTCTCGAGGACGGCGCCGTGCTCGCGATCGACGGCGAGCTGCGTTTCGCGAAGCGCAAGAAGGACGCCGCCGAGGTCGCCGAATGGCGCTTCACCGCCACGCGCATTTCGTCGCTGAAGCGCCAGGTGCCCGTGCTGCTGAAGAAGATCGTCTTCATCCTCGACGGCGCCTCGCCGGAACCCGTCCGCGACTTTCTCGCGGAAAAGCTGCTGCCGCACATCGCGAACAATCCCGGCGGCACGGAAATCGCGCTCGCGCTCGCCGTGGACGGAGACCGCGAGACGCTCGCGCAGGCGGAGCTCGGCGAGGGCATGACGGCGTTCTTCCCGGCGGAGGCGTTCCGGAAACTCGCGGAAGATCCCGCCGTGCTCGGCTACGAGATCGTTCCCGTCGCGCCCTACAGGCGGCCGTCGCGCTTTCCCGCGCGCGAGAGGGCCTGAGGCTTCCCGAAAAAATCACAACCGCGAAATCGTCATGAACGCCGTTTCACATCTCCCGCGCGCATGGGCGGAAATCGACTTGCCCGCCTTCGAGCGCAACGTCGGAAAAATCAAGGCGTCGCTCCCGCCGCACATCCGCTACATCGCCGTCGTCAAGGCGGACGGCTACGGGCACGGCGTCGGACACATCGTCGAGCGCCTGCTGCAGTGCGGGATCGACGCCTTCGCCGTCGCCAACGCGCGCGAGGGCGCGGACGTCCGCTACGTCGCGCCGCAGTCCGAGATCTTCATCCTCGGCCCCACGCTGCCGGAAGAGGCGGAGTCCGCCGTCGCAGACCGCCTCACCGTCGCCGTCTCCGACGCGGAGGAGGCGCGCGCGCTGTCCGCGCTCGCCGAGTCCCGCGGAACGCGCGTCGCCGTGAACCTGAAGATCGACACGGGCATGGGACGCATGGGCGTCTGGCACGAGAACGCGGCGCCGCTCGCGGAGCTGCTCGCGGAGCTTCCGGGCGTCGATTTCCGCGGCGTGTTCACGCATTTCTCCAGCGCCGACACCTCGTTCGAATACACGCAGCTGCAGCGCGCGCGCTTCCTCGCCGCCGTCGGAAAGATTCCGGAGAGTATCCGCGAAAAACTTACGATTCACGCGGACAATTCCGCCGGGCTCGAGACCTTTTCGCGGGAACGCCCGTTCAACGCCGTGCGCGTCGGCATTCTCCAGTACGGGCTTCCGCCCGCGCCGGGAACGCTCTTCGAGAAGATTTCGCCGGAGCCCGTGCTCTCCTTCCGTTCCCGCGTCGGGCTCGTGAAGACGCTGCCCGCGGGAACGCCGGTCAGCTACAACCGCACGAAGACCCTCGCGCGCGAGACGCGCGTCGCGATCGTCACCGCCGGATACGGCGACGGCATTCCCACCGCCGCGAGCAACCGCGCGAGCTTTCTGCTGCACGGCAGACGCGTTCCCGTGCTCGGACGCGTGACGATGGACCAGACGCTCGTGGACGTCTCCGACGTTCCCGAAGCGCGCGTCGGCGACGTCGTCACGCTCATCGGCGCCGCCGACGGCGCCTCCGTCTCGATCGAGGAATTCTGCGCCTGGGGAGACTGCATTTCCTGGGAGGCGCTCGTCTCCATCACGAAGCGCGTCCCGCGCATCTACGAAGGCCTCCGCCGCTGAGCCCCTCGGTTTAAAATACCGGGGCAAGCCTAATTTTCGCCCACGGGAAACACGGACGAACACGGAATTCGTCGTTCGGCTAAGATTCGCGGGAACACAGGGGGGGGGGGGGGGAAGCGGCGTTCCTGCCGCTTTTTTGAAGTTTGCCTGAAAGCAATTTCGAGGAAGCGACAGGAATGTCGCCTCTCCTTTGATTCTTCTTTAATTGTTATTGAAATTCTTGCGTTTATGCGGATTCGGCGTCGTCTTGCACCGGTATTTTAAACCGAGGATGATAATGCGCAAGAATCGAGTCGACTTTGGCGGGAATCGTTCCCGCCGGACTCCGTTCTTTTTTAACCTATAAAACTACATCAGAATGAACAAACATCTTACAGTCGCCGCCCTTCTCGTCGCGGGTGCGGCTCTCGCCAACGCGGCGACCGATTTGCGGTATCATAAATCTGCTGCAGCGACGCCAGGTCTCCTCGACGTCAGTAGCTACGGCTACTTTTGGAATTTATGGGATGATACCTTAAAGACTCGCCCGTCTGGGCCTGACTCAAATGGCTTAAACAACGCATGGGCAGGCGTGCCTAAAACAGCCGATACAACTAAGGATTCCGAGGGGAGCGTCTACAAGGCGCTCACGACGGTCGGAAATACGGATTACAACTTGATCTTTTCGCAAGCCGACGCAGTTTCTCTTTCCGTGAACACCGCTGTTTACTTCGATTCTTTCGATGTGGCGTCATCCGTTCCCTCGTCGTTTACATTGGATTTTGGGACGTCCGGTTCAATTACGGCAAAAAGTAAATTGAATTTTGGCACGAAAGTAAAAGAAGAGGGCGGAAGCATCAACATTGTGGCTTCCGGAATTGCCGCCGGCGCGGAGCGCCTTCTGCTCTCAACGGAAAATCAGAATGGAATTTGGAACTTGACCGATGCCAATAGCGTTATGTTGAGGGTCGACGGATATGACACGTTAGGGTTGGTGTCGGAAGGAACGACGCTTTCAGCCGGGCAGGCGGCGTTGGTTTATAAGAATAAGGGACTTTACCTCGTTTCCGGCATCCCCGAGCCGTCGGCGTTCGGGCTGTTGGCGGGCTTGGGCGCGCTGGCGCTCGCGGCGTCGCGTCGTCGTCGCAAAAAAAGCCTGACGCGCAGAGCTTGAAGCGACTTCATCGCGTTCCCGCGTTTCGTTTCGCGGGAACGCTTTTTTTTGCGCGCGTTCGCCGCGTCGTCGAGCTTCGTCTTCGCGGGAACGCTTTCGGGGCGACGGCGTTCCCGCCGCTTTGCGGAGATTTTCTCCGCGTCGGTCCTTTCAGCTTTTGCGCTTCTGAAATTCGCTCGCGGGAACGCCGAAAACGGTGTATTTTTCGCCGCCATGAAAAAACGTCTTTCGATTTTTGCGCTTCTCTGCGCCGTCGCTCTCTGCGGGAACGGGTGCACCTATTTCATGCTGTGGAAAATTTCGTCGCACGAGCATGACGAGACTGCCGCCGACCGCGAGATGCGCGCGCTCGAGGAAGACCGCGCGCTGCGGATGCAGAACGACGCGAACTACACGGACCAGCAGATCAACGCCGTGAACGCGCGTTCGTCCGTCGGCACGCGTCGTTCGACGACGTCGCGCCCGCTCTCAATCGAAGAGCTGCGCGAACAGCAGGAGCGCGAGCGCGAGGCGCGCAGAAAGCGCTGATTCCGCGTTCCCGCGGGGCGTTCCCGCGTTTTTCGAGATTCGCAAAAAATGTTCCGTTTCGTTCTGAGGCGCCTGCTTGAGGCCGTTCCCGTGCTTTTCGTGGTGGCGACGGCGACGTTTTTTCTCGCGCGCTTCGCGCCGGGCGGGCCTTTCGACGAGGCGCGTCCGCTCCCGCCCGAGGTCAAGGCGCAGATGGACGCGCATTACGGTCTGGACAAGCCTCTCGGCGTGCAGTACGTGCGGTTTCTCGGCAATCTCGCGCGCGGCGATTTCGGGCCTTCCTACAAGTATCACGGCTGGAGCGTGAACGAGCTGATCGCGGACCGCGTTCCCGCGTCGCTCGCGCTCGGCGGCGGGGCGCTGGCGATCGCGCTCGCGCTGGGGATTCCGCTGGGCTGCGTCGCTTCGATAAAGCCGGACTCGTGGCTGGACCGGCTGCCGACGGGCATCGCGACGCTCGGCATCTGTCTGCCGACCTTCGTCATCGGTCCGTTGCTGGTGCTGATTTTTTCGGTTTGGCTGGGCTGGTTCAACGCGTCGGGGTGGAACGTTCCCTCGGATTTCGTGCTGCCTTCGCTGACGTTGGGGCTCGTTTACGCGGCGCCGGTCGCGCGGCTGATGCGCGCGTCGATGCTTGAAGTGCGCGGCGCCGACTACATGAAGACGGCTCGCGCGAAGGGGCTCTCGCCGCTGCGCGTTTATTTCGTGCACGGGCTGCGCAACGCGCTGATTCCCGTGGTCTCCTACGTCGCGCCGACGGCGGCGGGGCTGATTTCCGGTTCGTTCGTCGTGGAATCGATGTTCAACGTTCCCGGGCTCGGTCAGTTTTTCGTCAAGGCGGCGTTCAACCGCGACTTCACGATGATCGTCGGCACGGTGATGTTTTACGCGGTCGTTCTCGTCGGGCTGAACCTGCTGGGCGAAATCGTGCTCGCGAAGCTCAATCCGCGCGTGCGGCTCGACTGAGCGCCCTCAAGCTCCATCAACCTTTAACCTTTAATCTTTCCTCCCTTCCCGTCATGAAAGCCCTGATCACCGGAGCGAGCGGCGGCATCGGCCGCGAGATCGCGAGAGTTTTGGCGGAGCGCGGCTGCGCGCTCATTTTGTGTTCCCGCGACGAAGCGGCGCTGAACGCCGTCGCGGCGGAGCTCGCGCGCGTTCCCGTGCGCACGATCGCGCTCGACCTTTCCGTCGAGGAAAACTGCCGCAGGCTGCACGCGATGACGCGCGACGAGGGCGTGGACGTGCTCGTCAACAACGCCGGTTTCGGCGTCTTCGGCGCCTTCGACGAGACGGACTTGGACGCGGAGCTCAACCTGATCGACCTGAACGTGCGCGCCGTGCACGTGCTGACGAAGCTCTTCCTGCGCGATTTCATCGCGCGCGGGAACGCCGCCGCGCCGTGCCGCATTCTGAACGTGTCGTCGATGGCGGGATTCTTCGCGGGACCGCTTTTCGCGTCCTACTACGCTTCGAAGAACTACGTGACGCGCCTTTCCGAAGGCGTCGCGGAGGAGCTGCGGCGGAAACGCGCGAACGTGACGATTTCGCTCTTGTGCCCGGGTCCGGTCCCGACGGGCTTCGGCGCGCGCGCGGGCGTCTCCTTCGGGCTCGCGGGAACGCCGGCGCGCGCCGTCGCGGAAGCCGCCGTGCGCGGCATGCTCGCGGGCAGACTCTACGTCGTTCCGGGTTTTTCCAACAAAATCCTGCGTTTCCTCGGCGCGCTGTTTTCGTCGCGCTTCGCCGCCCGAATCGTCTATCGCCTCCAAAGCTCGAAGACTCTCGCGCGGCGGAAGTGAGAAATTCTTTTCCGCCGCGTCCGTTTTTCCTCTTGCAAGAAAGGGGGCGCGGGGGGAGAATGTCGGAACGAGCTCGTTTCAGCGGCCGACGGACATGCCGTTCCCGGAGCTCCGATTTTCAAAACAATCCAAAAAATCATGAACATCCACGAATACCAAGCGAAGCAGCTCTTTGCGGAATTCGGAATTCCCGTTCCCGCCGGCGTTGCTTGTCAGAAAGAAGAAGAATTCGCCGCCGCGATCGATCAGATTCCGGGCGGCGTGTACGTCGTCAAGTCGCAGATTCATGCGGGCGGGCGCGGCAAAGGCACGTTCAAGGACGGCTACCAGGGCGGCGTCAAGGTGACGAAGAGCAAGGAAGAAGCGCTCGCCGCCGCGAAGGCGATGCTGGGCAACACGCTCGTCACGAAGCAGACCGGTCCCGCGGGCCGCGTCGTGCGCACGATTTATTTCAATGAGGCCTCCTCGATCAAGCACGAATACTATCTCGCGATTCTGCTCGACCGCACGTGCTCGAAGCCGGTCGTGATCGCCTCCACGGAAGGCGGCATGAACATCGAGGAAGTCGCCGAAAAGACGCCGGAAAAGATCGCCAAGGTCTGGATCGATCCCGCGATCGGCATGCGCGCCTATCAGGCGGGCGAGCTCGCGTTCGCGCTCGGTTTCGAGGGCGAAGAGGCGAAGCAGTTCAAGAAGCTCGTGATGAACCTCTACAAGCTCTACGCGGCGAAGGACTGCTCGCTCGTCGAAATCAACCCGATGGTCTCCACGAACGACGGCAAGGTCATCGCGCTCGACGCGAAGGTTTCGTTCGACGACAACGCGCTGTTCCGCCACCCGGAAGTCGAAGCGCTGCGCGACATCACGGAGGAGGACCCGAAGGAAGTCGAAGCCCGCAAGTACGACCTGAACTACATCGCGCTCGACGGCTCGATCGCGTGCCTCGTCAACGGCGCCGGTCTCGCCATGTCCACGATGGACATCATCAAGCACTGCGGCGGCTCTCCCGCGAACTTCCTCGACGTCGGCGGCTCCGCCACGGTCGAGCAGGTCACGGCGGCGTTCCGCATCATTTCGCAGGACCCGAACGTGAAGGGCATTCTCGTCAACATCTTCGGCGGGATCATGAGCTGCCTCACGATCGCGGAAGGCGTCGTCGAAGCGACGAAGGCGGTCGGCATCAAGGTGCCGCTGATCGTGCGCCTCGAAGGCAACCAGGTCGAGGAAGGCAAGAAGGTTCTCGCCGAAAGCGGCCTGAAGATCACGCCGGCGGACAGCCTTTTCGACGGCGCGCAGAAGGCCGTCGCGGAAGTCAACGCGTACGTCGCGGCGAACAAATAATTTCAAAAGAGAAAGTTTCAGACCATGAGTATTCTCGTCAACAAAGACACGCGCGTCGTCGGGCAGGGCATCACCGGCAAGGCGGGCTCCAAGCACGCGCTCAACAACATCCGCTACGGCACGAACTACGTCGCCGCGGTCACGCCGGGCAAGGGCGGACAGAAGTTTGACGCCGACGGCAAAACGATTCCCGTGCTCAACACGGTGCGCGAGGCCGTCGAAAAGGAAGGCGCGAACACGTCCGTCATTTTCGTTCCGCCGCCCTTCGCCGCGGAAGGCATCATGGAAGCGATCGACGCGGGCATCAAGACCATCGTCTGCATCACGGAAGGCATTCCGGTGCGCGACATGGCGCTCGTGAAGGAAAAGCTGCGCCAGGCTCCGGACGTCCGCCTCATCGGGCCGAACTGCCCGGGCATCATGACGCCGGGCGAGTGCAACATCGGCATCATGCCGGGCTACATCGCGCG
The DNA here is from genome assembly GCF_050314555.1 of Candidatus Spyradosoma sp. SGI.093. Classification (NCBI taxonomy): domain Bacteria; kingdom Pseudomonadati; phylum Verrucomicrobiota; class Opitutia; genus Candidatus Spyradosoma; species Candidatus Spyradosoma sp. SGI.093. The sequence continues at coordinate 25,925 of NZ_JBNPNH010000006.1, forward strand.
CCCGGGCCGCGTCGGCATCCTTTCCCGCTCGGGAACGCTGACCTACGAAGGCATGTACCAGATCACCCAGGCGGGCTACGGTCAGTCCACCTGCGTCGGCATCGGCGGCGACCCGATTCAGGGCCTCACGCACCTCGACGTGGTGAAGCTCTTCAATGAAGACCCGGACACGGACGCGATTCTGATGATCGGCGAAATCGGCGGCACCGCCGAAATCGAAGCCGCCGAATACATCAAGGCGAACGTGAAGAAGCCGGTCGCGGCGTTCATCGCGGGCCGCACGGCGCCTCCCGGCCGCCGCATGGGCCACGCCGGCGCGGTCGTCGGCGGCAAGGGCACCTCGGCGGAAGACAAGGTGCGCGCGCTCGAAGCCGCGGGCATCGCGGTCGCGAAGACGCCTTCGCACCTCGCCGAAGCGCTGTTCTCCGTCTGGAACCCGAAGGCCTGAAGCCCCGAGCCTCAACGCCTGAAAGAAGAGCGTTCCCGCGATCCGTTCGCGGGAACGCTTTTTTTGCGCGGAGGAAACCGCAAAGGTAACGGAAGTTTTGTTTCGGGGAAGCTTCGCGCCAGCCCTCCGCGGGAACGTGAAAACGAACAGGGATTTCGGGGATTTCAAGGGATTTGATTCAGGTTTCGTAAGGTTGCGCTCGCGGCGTTCCGTTCCCCTGTTTCTAAAAAAGCTTAAAGCTTAAAGGGGCGTTTGTGCGGGCGGTTTCCGAGGACGCGGCGGGAAGAATCGCTTTCCTCGAAAGAAACTTCCATCGACTTCTGAGCTTCCGGTAAAAATCTGAATTCGTGCTTGCTCCGGGGCGGGAACGGCTTACACTTTCCCACCTTTAAATCACTCGGAAATCGTTACCCAAATTCCTTATGTATACCATGTCATTATTGGCGCAGGCGGCAGCTGCCGCTTCAGAAAATCCAATGAGCATGCTCGACGCCGTCCTTTTCTGTCTGGCGGTCGTCGGCGTCATCGGCCTTGGCATCTACAAGGCCCGCCCGAAGAAAGTCGAGGGCGAAGCGAAGAAGGACACCAGCGCGGCGGATTACTTTCTCGCCGGGCGCGGTCTGTCCTGGTGGCTGGTCGGCTTCTCGCTGATCGCGGCGAACATTTCGACGGAGCAGTTCGTCGGCATGTCCGGGCAGGCGGCGGACTGGCTGGGGCTCGCGATCGCGGGCTATGAATGGCTCGCGGCGATCGTGTTGGTCATCGTCGCGTTCTTCTTCCTGCCGAAACTGCTGCGCTGCGGCGTGTACACGATTCCGGAATTTCTGGAAACGCGCTACAATCTCGGCTCGCGCACGATCATGGCGATTTCGACGCTGCTGATTCTCGTCGGCGTGCCGACGGCGGGCGTCATCTTCGCGGGCGCGAAGTGCATCGCGGTGTTCTTCTTCGGCGCGACGGGCGTCACGGGCGTCGACTTCAACACGGTCGCGGACGGCGCGCTCACGCTCGGCAGCCTCGTGGACGGGAACATTCTCGTCGGCTGCGTCATCATCGCGTTCTGCGCGGCGGTTTACGTCTTCGTGGGCGGGCTGAAGGCCTGCGCGTGGACGGACCTCATTTGGGGCTCGGCGCTGATTCTCGGCGGCGGCGTCATCGCGTATTTGGCGATCACGGCGCTCGGGAACGCGGATCCGAATCACCTGATCCAGTCCGCGGCGGCGAATTCCGGCGCGACGGTCGAAGGCCTGCAGAACGCGGGCGGGATTGAACGCTTCCTGCAGCTCAACGCGGGCGAAGCCGCTTCCGGCATGAACTCCATCGGCGGCAAGCTGCACATGATCCGTCCGGCGGACGACCCGTCGATCCCGTGGACGGCGCTGCTGCTCGGTCTGTGGATTCCGAATTTCTTCTACTGGGGGCTGAACCAGTACATCATGCAGCGCACGCTCGCGTCGAAGTCCGTCGCCGAAGGGCAGATGGGCATCGTGTTCGCGGCGTTCCTGAAGCTGCTGATCCCGTTCGTCGTCGTCATTCCCGGCATTCTCGCCTACAACCTTTACCGCGACGACCTCAAGTCCTCCGCGGACGAAAAGAACGCCGCGGCGATCCAGGTCGTGGAAAATTCCGCCGACGCGGACAAGACGGTTTATTTCGTGACCGGCGAATACCTGCTCCAGAACAGCGACAAGGGCATCGCGCTCCTTGAAAAGAACATCGTCGCCTACAACAAGGCGAATCCGGAAGCGCCGCTCACGCAGGAAGTCCTCGACGCCACGATCGTTCCCCACGTGAACGCGCTGCTCGCGGACATCAAGAACCCGGAAACGACGCTCGCGGACCGCATCCCGCTCGCGCAGAAGGTGGCGGACTGGAACGCGGAGACCTTCGTCGCGACCGCTCCCGCGAAGGGGCTGAAGGTTTCGCAGAAGCTCGTCGGCTTCGACTACGACGCGGCGTTCCCGACGCTGATGAAGAAGCTGATGAAGCCGGGCATCACGTGGTTCGTGCTCGCGGCGCTCTTCGGCGCGGTCGTCTCCTCGCTCGCGTCGATGCTCAATTCCGCCTCGACCATCTTCACGATGGACATCTACCACAAGCTGGTTCCCTCGTCTTCGCCGGAATCGCTCGTGAAGGTCGGCAAGATCGGCGTCGTCGTCTGCGTGCTGATCGCGCTCGGTCTCGCGCCGTTCCTGAACAGCCCGATCTTCGGCGGCATCTTCAACTTCATTCAGGAATTCCAGGGCTTCATTTCCCCGGGCGTTCTGTGCGTGTTCCTCTTCGGCTTCTTCGTGCCGAAGTGCCCGCGCGTGTTCGGCTGGCTCGGCATTCTCGTGAACGCGGTGCTCTACGGCGCGCTGAAGCTCTCGGTGCCGGACATGGCGTTCCTGAACCGCATGTCGATCTGCCTCATCGTCTGCATCGTCATCGGCGCGCTGCTCACGGCGTGGAACGCGGCGAAGGGCGGCCAGGCGGTCATCGTTCCCGCGAAGAACGAAGTGCCGCTCGAAGGCTCGGGCAAGGCGAAGGCGTTCGGCGTGTTCGTGATCGTCGCGACCCTCGCGCTCTACACGCTGTTCTGGTAAGAAAGACGAGGAGTCGAAAAGTCGAGGCGCTGAAAAGGCGGTTATTCCTCAACTCTTAGACTCTTAAACTGAAAAAACGTTCCCGTCGGGATTCCGGCGGGAACGTTTTTTTCACCGCGCGAAGAAGAAGCGCGGGCGGTCGGAGAGGTCGGTGCGGGATTCCGTTTCGGAAAAGCCGCATTCGCGGGCGATTTCCGCGAGGCGCGCGTGGTGCGCGACGCCCGTTTCGAGCGCGACGAATCCGCCGGGAGCGAGGCGTTCCCTCGCGCCGCGCAGGATTTTTTCGAGGTCGGCGAGCCCGTCGTTCTCGGCGACGAGCGCGGAAAGCGGCTCGCGTTCGCGCACTTCCGGCTCGGCGCACTCCCATTCCGCGCGCGTGAGGTAGGGCGGGTTGGAGACGATCGCGTCGAACGTTCCCGCGACGTTTTCGAACCAGTCGCTCCGCAGAAATTCGACGTCGGCGGGAACGCCTTTCTTCTCGAAATTGAGCGCGAAATTTTCGCGGGCGAGGGCGAGCGCGTCGGCGGAGACGTCCGCGGCGACGAGGCGCGTTCCCGGGCGTTCGGCGGCGATCGCGAGGGCGATCGCGCCCGTTCCCGTGCCGAGGTCGAGCACGCGCGCGGCGGGTGTTCCCGCGGGGCGCGCGGCGGCGAGCTTTTCGAGCACGAAGCCGACGAGCTCCTCCGTCTCCGGGCGCGGAATGAGCGCGCGCGGATCGCACTTCAGCGTGAGCGTGCGGAAATCCGTTTCGCCGACGACGTACTGCACGGGCTCGCGGCGGGAGCGGCGCACGACGCGTTCCCGCAGCAGGTCGGTTTGCTCCCGCGTGAGCGGGCGTTCGAACTGCAGGTAGAGATCGAGGCGGCGGCAGCCGAGCGTTCCCGCGAAGATGAGCTCGCTCTGCAGGCGCGCGTTCCCGACGCCTTTTTTCGCGAGGAAGTCCGTGCTTTTCTTCAGCAGCTCGAGGAGTGAATTCATGAGCGGAATTTTTACGCGCTTCCGCACTTTTCACGAGCGCAAAAAAACGGGGCGCGCGTTCGAGGCGCCGATTCAGCGGGTCGCCGCGGCCGCCTCGTATTTGCGGCGGAAGCATTCGGCGACGACGAAGGCGATCTCGGTCGAAAGCCAATAGACGACTTGGCGGGCTTCGCGGCGGGAAAGAACGAGATGCGTCGCCTTCATCTTGGAAAGGTGGAGCGACACGACCGGCTGCGGGAGCCTGGTGCGGCGTACGAGCTCGGAAACCGTCAGCTCGCCCTGCAGCCTGAGCTCGTCGATGATGCGGATCCTCTGCGGGTGCCCGAGGGCGCGAAGATCTTCCGCCATTTCCTCGGCGAGGTCGCCGTAGCGCAGTTCATTTTTCGAAATCATGATTCCGTTTATGAATTATTGAGATATTTAAATTTATTTGAAACAGGTATTTTTCGGGCGAAAATCCGTCAAGCGAAAATTTTTTTTTCGCCGCCGAGGCCGCATTTCATCGGGAAGAAAATTTTTCGGGAAAATCGTGCTTGCGGGAGCGCGTTTTCGGGGCAGGATTTCGACTTACTTCACGAAATTTTCGCGGGATTTTCCCCTTACCTTCAAAACACAGCCATCATCCTCATTCCATGATCCTCACAGTCATCAAACGCGACGGCCGCAAGGTCGGCTTTCACACGGACAAGATCATCGCCGCCATTCAGAAGGCGATGCTCGCGACCGATCTCGGCGAAGACATTTCGCTGGCGCAGCAGATCGCGCAGCGCATCGCCTATCAGGGCGACGAGGCGATGTCCGTCGAGGCGATTCAGGATCTCGTGGAAAACGAGCTGATGAAGTCGGAGCGCAAGGACGTCGCCCGCAAATACATCGCCTACCGCGACATGCGCAACGTCGCCCGCAAGGCGAAGACGCGCGACATCTTCCTCGAGATCATCGAGGCGAAGGCGAACGACGTCACGCGCGAGAACGCGAACATGAACGCCGACACGCCCGCGGGCATGATGATGAAGTTCGCGAGCGAGACGACCAAGCCCTTCGTGGACGACTATCTGCTCTCGCCCGAGGTCAAGGAAGCCGTCCGCAAAGGCTACATCCACATTCACGACAAGGACTACTACCCGACGAAGTCGCTCACGTGCGTGCAGCACCCGCTCGACAAGATTCTGAACGGCGGCTTCTTCGCCGGCCACGGCGAGTCCCGCCCCGCCAAGCGCATCGAGACGGCGAGCATTCTCGCCTGCATCTCCATGGAGACCGCGCAGAACGAAATGCACGGCGGGCAGGCGATCCCGGCGTTCGACTTCTATCTCGCGCCGTTCGTCCGCCGCAGCTTCATCGAGGAAATCAAGGTGCTCGAGGCCTATGAGGGTAAGGACTTCTCGCGCCTCTACGACGTCGAGATTCAGGATTATCTGACGAAGCCGCTCAACGCGTTCGAGGGCGAGGCGCGCATCGTCCAGCAGGCGGTCAACCGCACGGTCGAGCGCGTGCACCAGGCGATGGAGGCGTTCGTGCACAACATGAACACGATTCACTCCCGCGGCGGCAATCAGGTCGTCTTCAGCTCAATCAACTACGGCACGGACACGTCGGCGGAAGGCCGCTGCATCATCCGCGAGCTGCTGCTGACGACGGACCGCGGCGTCGGCAACGGCGCGACCGCAATCTTCCCGATTCAGATCTGGAAGAAGAAGCGCGGCGTGAGCTATCTGCCGACCGACCGCAACTACGACCTGTACACGCTCGCGTGCAAGGTCTCCTCTCACCGCTTCTTCCCGAACTTCCTCAACCTCGACGCGCCGTTCAATCAGCACGAAAAGTGGCGCGCCGACGATCCTCAGCGCTACGTTTACGAGACGGCGACGATGGGCTGCCGCACGCGCGTCTTCGAAAACCGCTTCGGCGAAAAGACGTCCGTCGGCCGCGGGAACCTTTCGTTCACGACGGTCAACCTCGTGCGCCTCGCGCTCGAATGCCGCGAGATCGCGAACAAGGACGAGCGCATCACGCGGTTTTTCGAAAAGCTTTCGAGCACGCTGGACGTCGCCGCGAAGCAGCTGCACGAGCGCTTCGAGTTCCAGAAGACCGCGCTCGCGAAGCAGTTCCCGCTGCTGATGTCGTCGCTTTGGGTCGGCTGCAACGCGCTGAAGCCCGACGACACGATCGAGCCCGTCATCAACCAGGGCACGCTGGGCATCGGCTTCATCGGGCTCGCGGAATGCCTCGTCGCGCTCACGGGCAAGCATCACGGCGAAGATCCCGCGTCGCAGGAACTCGGGCTGCGCATCGTCACGTGGATGCGCGACAAGGCGAACGGCTACGCGGATTTCTACAAGCACAATTATTCCGTGCTCGCGACGCCCGCGGAAGGGCTCGCCGGAAAATTCACGCGCGGGGACCGCAAGGCCTTCGGCTCCATTCCCGGCGTCACCGACCGCGACTACTACACGAACTCCAACCACGTTCCCGTGTACTACAAGTGCTCCGCGACGCACAAGGCGAAGATCGAGGCGCCGTATCACGACCTCACGCGCGGCGGCCACATCTTCTACGTCGAGATCGACGGGGACGCGACGCACAATCCCGAGGCGGTCGCCGCCGTCGTCGATCTGATGGACAAATACGACATCGGCTACGCGTCCGTGAACCATTCCCGCAACCGCTGCATGGACTGCGGCGACGAGAACGCGGAAAAGGACTACCACAAGTGCCGCGTCTGCGGGAGCACGCACATCGACCAGATTCAGCGCATCACCGGCTACCTCGTCGGCACGACGTCGCGCTGGAATTCGGGCAAGCTCGCCGAGCTCCGCGACCGCGTCGTCCATGAATAAGCACGGAAAGCGGAAAACGGAAAATCTCCGCCGCCGGCAGACGATTTTCCGTTTTCCGCTTTTCATTTTCCGCTTTTCATTTTCCGCGTTTCGTTTTCCTCATGCCGCACGTGATTCGAGTTCTGCGCATCGTGCCCGACACCGTCGTCGACGGTCCCGGCTTCCGCACGAGCATCTACTGCGCGGGCTGCGCGCACCATTGCGAAGGCTGCCACAATCCGCAGAGCTGGGACTTTTCCGCGGGAACGCCGATGACGCCGCGGGAGATTCTCGACGCCGTGCTCGCCGAGTCTCCGGACTCGAACCTCACCTTCACGGGCGGCGACCCGTTCTACCAGGCGGAAGCCTTCGCCGAACTCGCGGAACTTGCCAAGGCGTACGATCCGAAAAAGACGATCTGGTGCTACACGGGATTCACGTTCGAGGAAATTCTCGCCGACGCCCGCCTGCGCGCGCTGCTCGAAAAAATCGACGTGCTCGTGGACGGGCCGTTCGTGCTTGCCCGGCGCGACGTGACGAACTTCCGTTTCCGCGGCTCGTCGAATCAGCGCCTGATCGACGTTCCCGCCTCGCTCGCCGCGGGCGTTCCCGTCGCCTGGAGCTCCCGCTTCTGATCCCGCGGGAGAGCAGGGGACGGCGCGTCCTCGGAATACTTCCCGCGCGGATTTTTTTAAAGGAAACCGGCTTCCCCGGTTGCGAATACCGGTGCAAGCACAATTTTTGACCACGGAAAAGCACTGAATTTCAACAAAGGTTTAACGCAAAGAACGCAAAGCAGCACAGAGTTTTCAGGAAAGCGAGCCGCTACGCGCCCCGCGTGATGTCGTTTACCCGAGATTCGTGAAAATTCGTGTCAATTCGTGGTCAAAAAACTTTCTTTAACTTCCTTTGACTTTGCGGCCAAAGTCTTCGCGTTCTTTGCGTTGAAGATTAAACTTATATTTGATTGTTTGACAAAACGTGATGAATAAAGGGCTGGAAGGCGTTCCCCCTCGGTATTCGCAACCGGGGTAGGATTGCGGAAAAATTCAACGAAAACCAAAAACATATTCACACAATGAAAACATCAAAATTGCTTATCACTTCGCTCCTCGCCGCCGCCGCGATGGGGGCTGACGCGTTCGCGGACTCGACGCCGCTTCTGCCGGAGCTTACTTCGATTTCCCGAGTAAGCTCATCTTCCAAACCGACCGGCTGGAACGCCGACATCGGGAGCAGCTCCATTTCAGCTACGGTGGTCAATTCTGATTTGACTGCATTGACCGATCTTCAGAACTCTGGGTGGCATTGGGGACTTGGAGGACTTTCAGCTTCAACGGATTATGGTATTTCTAACGACGTTTCGGTCAACACTGGAAACGGCGGATTTACTTTCACGGGGCGCAAGGCTTTCCAAGGAGAATTCGTCTCCGCGACGATTGACGTGTCCTCTCTGCTCGGCGAGGGCGTCGACAGCGGGAAGGTCGAGTTGAACATCTCGTTTGACGCCGCCGGGCAAAGCTCCGCGAGCTTCTCGGTTTGGAGCTGGAATTCGGCGGGCGGCGCGACGGAAATCTACAAAACCATCGGATTTCCCGCGACTGCGCAGACGATTGATTTTTCCAAAAACGTGGTGCTGTCGAGCTCAGACAAGCTCTTCGTCGTCTGGAACGACAACTCCGGCGGCTCGTCCAACACCATCACCAATCTGACGTCCTCCTATGCGGTGTCCACCAATTACGCGACGCTTTATTGGCGCGGAGGCGACGCCACGTGGAGCTCGACTTCCACGACGTGGAACGCGACCAGCTCGGAAACGATCGGCAACGTCGCGGCGACATCGTTTGATGACGTTATTTTCGATTCGTCCGCGACCGTTGCGGTTGATTCCGGAGGCGTCGCGGTGGACACGCTGGCGATTTCTTCGGGAACGGTTTCGTTTTCCGGCGGCGCAGTCGCGGTGAAATCCGGACTTGCGCTGAGCGATGGCACGACGCTTTCCCTCAATGGTACGAGCGTCAATACGGGTTCCGGCACGACGACGATCGGCGCGAACGCTCAGCTCACCGTTTCCGGCGACGGAGCGTTGAACACGACCATTACTTCCGTCGGCTCGAATGCTCAACTGGTGCTCGGCGGCACGGGCGCGAACGCAGTGACGCTGAACGGCGCAATCGGCGCGGGCGCAGCCGTCAACGTCTCTTCGGGTACGCTTTCGGGAACGATTACTTCCGTCGGCTCGAATGCTCAACTGGTGCTCGGCGGCACGGGCGCGAACGCAGTGACGCTGAACGGCGCAATCGGCGCGGGCGCAGCCGTCAATGTTTCTTCGGGAACGCTTTCGGGAACAATTACGTCCATGGGCTTGGGTTCGTCGCTGACGCTTGCGGGAACGGATGCGAACAACAAATCGACCGTTTCCATTTCCGGGGGGAAGAAGCTTTCTGGAAGTCTTACCATCGGCAATGCGACGGTGAACGTTTCCGCTCAAAATGACACGTTCGACTGGGGGAACAATACCAGAGACCAGCTTATCGTCTTGAACGAAGGCGGGACGCTCAATTTCGGAGAGAAAAGGCAGTCGCTCAATTCCAGAGTGAAGTTCACGCTTAAAGGCGGCACAATCATAGGTGCGGGTGATGCCGATGGAGCGATGGACTTTTATAAGGAAAACACTGTCAAGGTTACGGCGGATTCTTCAATCGAAGCGTCGATTCGTTTGCGCTCCGACGGCGGAAGCGGAGATTTGACTTTCGATGTCGATGACGGAGCGACGCTCACGGTTTCCGGCGTCATCAACAAGAAGAAGGATAATAATACCCGAAAGATCGTGAAAACCGGCTACGGGAAGATGATTCTGAGCGGGGATAATTCCAATTACAGCAACGGCGGTTTTTCAATTCAAAAGGGCACCTTGGTCGCGCAGAGCGCGACTGCGCTCGGCTCGGGTGCAATCGCGATCGCGAACGTGGGAACGCTCGAACTCGCCGCCGCGACGGGAACGTTTTCCAACGTGATTTCCGGTGCGGGCGCAATCAAGAAGACGGGCACGGGAACGGTGACGCTCGCGGGCGAGAACATCTACACGGGCAGCACGACAATCGAGCGGGGCGTGCTCGTCGCGGCGCACGCGAGCGCGCTCGGCGCTTCGACGGCGACGACGACGGTCAATTCCGGCGGCGTTCTGAAGATTGCCGTTAACGGCGGGCTGACGGCGGGCACGGTGACGCTCAACCAAGGCGCGCTGCTCGCGATTGATCTGACGGCGTATTCGAACGTCGAGGAAGGAACGGCGCTGACGATTATTTCTTCGAGCGCGATTTCGTTCAATTCGCAGGAATTTTCTTCGGATCTCATGGAGAACACGTTCTTCGACTTGGAGAATTCCAATCTCGGTTCTTGGTCGAGTTATCTGCGCGAATGGTCTTACGACGGCTCGACGCTTTCGTTGACCATGACGATTCCGGAGCCGAGCACGTTCGGGCTGTTGGCGGGGCTCGGGGCGCTCGCGCTCGCGGGAACACGCCGACGCCGGAAGAAAGCTTAAAAAGTTTAGGAGTGGAGGAGTTTAGGAGTTTAAAAGGTAATTACTTTTCAACCTTTTAAATCTTCTCTACTCCTCGACTTTTTCTCATCCATTTTTTTCATAGTGTGTGTTAGTTAGTGTGTGCGTCCCCGGGGAGAAATCCTCGGGGACGTTTTTTTGTGCGCCTTGGGAGCGGAGACGTCCTCGTCTCCGTCGCGGCGGCGCGCGAAAAGGAACAGGGATTTCGGGGATTTTAAGGGATTGGATTCACTCCCGCGGGAACGCGCGCCGCGAGACGTCGGACGCTTCGGGCGGTTGCGCCTTTCAGGCGCGGCGCATGTGCACTCTCTTCCCCAAGCGCGCGTTGCCGCGCGCATGGGGTTACATTTGTTTCGCCCCGTCGGGGCGGTGAAGTTTCCGTTCGCGGTTTTTCGCAGGGCAAGCGGGACGCGTACCCTCCGTTCCCCTGTTTCTTCGTTCCTCTGTGTTAAAGAGCTTAAAGGGGAAGTTTGTGCGGGCGGATTTCGAGGAAGCGGCAGGTAAGCGAAGCGTGGAACCATGTCGCTTCCCCTCTAAAAACTTTTCTTTGACTTCGCGGTTTTTCTTTGCGTTTTCGCGGGAGAAAAATTTCCGTGACCGGCTTGCGTGTTTTCCGCGTCTGAAAAAATCGGGCGCGCTCAGTCGCGTTTCTTGGGCTTGCGGCCGCGGCGTTTCTTCTCGGGCTTGATCGGCATGTCCTCTTCGTCGTCGTCCTCGCCGTCGAAGTCGTCGGCGTCCGCGTCGTCGTCGTCGCCCCAGTTCGCGCCTTCACCGCCTTCGAGATCCTTGTCGTCGATTTCGGCGATGTCCTTGACGGCGGAGAAATCCTCTTCGCTCTTGGCCTTGAGCTTTTCTTCGTTGTCGTCGGTGCCGCTGATTTCGAATCCGTCGGGAACGAACTCGAGAATGTCGATGATTTCGCGGAAGAGGTGCGTGGCGCGGCCTTCCATGAACGCCTGCGTCTGCGCGTCGCGGATCTGCTCTTCGAGTTCGGTCGTGGTGAATTTCTGCTCGAACTCGATCTTGTCGTTCAGATAATTCACGCGCAGCTTGGTGATGTGCGCGAGGAAGTCTGCGTAAACGGAGCTGTTTTCGTCGAGCGTGTCGGGCAGCGCGAAGAGCTCTTCGTCCGTGTCGAAGAAGGTTTCGTTGACGCGGACGAGGCGCGCGGTCTTGTCCGGATTGATTTTCTGAAGCTGGAAAGGAATGAAGGCGTTTTCGACGATGTCGGTCGAGAGCCCGTAGTCGCGCATCCCGTCGAGCAGGTCGAGGATGTAGCTCATCTGTCGCGGATCGATGATGGAGAGCGAGTCGATGTCCCACTGCACGGGAATGCTGAGCTCCTTCACCCACCAGTTCATGTCGTCGCCGAAGCGGATTTCGCACCAGGTCAGTTGAGGCGTGTCGTTTTTCATAGGAAAATTTTTCGTGTCAAAAAAACTCCGGAACGCGAGCGTGCCGGAGTTCGTTTTTCGGGAACGGTTCAGTTCGCGGCGTTGCCGTCCACGACGACGACTTTGCGGTCTTCGCGCACTTCGTCCTTCGTGCCGGCCTGGCGCGCGAACTGCTCGCCCATCGCCTGAATCTGCGCGGACTGCGCGCCGCCGATCTTGTTCAGGTAGGCCTTGACGGCGTTGGCGCGCTTGTCGGAGAGCGCCAGGTTGTAGTCCGCGGTGCCGAAGTAGTCGGAGTAGCCGACGACGTAGATGCCGTTCCCGCGGGTCTTGTCCGCGATCGCGTCGAGCTGCGCGCGCGCGTCGGCGTCCACGGAGAACTTGTCGAAGCCGAAATAAATCGTGCACAGCTTCGCTTCTTCGGGAATGGAGTTGGTCGCGAACCATTCGGCCGCCTTTTCATCGACGGAACGGGCGTCCGCGTCGGTGAGCTGATCGCCGGAAACGTCGTCGGATTCGACGGCGGAAATTTCGTTCTGTCCGCCGAGCGGGGCTTTGCGGGCGTTCGCGCCGTCGGTCGGGCCGCGGCTGGGCGTGCAGCCGACCGCGAGGGCGGCGAGGAGAATGAGTGCGAAATTGACGATTTTCATGATGCGGAAATGAAATGTTAAAGCCCGTTTTCCCGCAAGCGAAAAAGGGGCAGGGCGGGGCGGAAACGCGCGGTCGCTCAGTTCACGTCGGCGGGATCGACGTCGAGGAGGTCGATCACGTCGGCGTCGCGCGGGAACGCCGCGCGCAGACGGGAAATCGCGCCGACGACCGCGGGAACGCGCGCGCAGAAATACCACAGATGAAAGCGGAAGTTGTCCAGAATCTTTTCCGTGGGGCAGGGCGCGGGACCGCGGATTTCGACGAGCCCCGGCGCGTTTTTCTCGAAGAACTCCGTCCACGCCAGCGCCGCCGCCTCGACGCGGTCGCGGTCGGTCCCGCGGAAGACGTGGCGTATGAGGTGGCGCTCCGGCGGGTAGTGGAATTCGCGGCGGCGCTCCAGCTCGTCTTCGAGAAATTCGTCGAACTCGGCGCGCTTCGCGAACTGAATCGGCGGCGCGCTCGGCGTGAAGGTCTGCACGAGCACCTCGCCGTCGAGCTGCCCGCGTCCGGCGCGTCCGGCGACCTGGACGAGCAGCTGAAACGTGCGCTCCGCGGCGCGGAAGTCGGGCACGTGCAGCGAGAGATCCGCGTCGAGAATGCCCGCGAGCGTGACGCGCGGAAAATCCAGCCCCTTCGCGATCATCTGCGTGCCGAGCAGCACGTCGATTTCGCCCGCGCGGAAGCGTTCGAGAATCGAGCGGAACTCGTTCTTTTTCGCCATCGTGTCGGCGTCGAGCCGGACGACGCGCGCTTCCGGGAAACGCTGCGCGAGAATCTCCTCCGCGCGCTGCGTGCCGAAGCCGCGCTTGCGCACGTTTTCGGAGCCGCACGCGGGGCAGCGCGACGGCGCGGATTCCGTGTGGTCGCAGAGGTGGCAGCGCAGCGTGTTGTCCTCGCGGTGAAAGGTGAGCGCGCTCGAACAGTGCGGGCACTCGACGACGTTCCCGCAGTCCGGGCAAATCAGCGCGCGGGAATAGCCGCGACGGTTGAGAAAGAGAATGCACTGCTCGTGCCCGGCGAGGCGCTCGGCGATCGCGTCGAGCATCGGCCGCGAGAACGTCGTCTGCCCCTGCATGTGGAGGATTTCGCGGCGCATGTCGATGACGCGCATCGGCGGGAACGGGCGGTCGTCCACGCGCTTCAGAATGCGGTTCAGCACGTATTTTCCGACGCGCGCGTTGTAGAAGCTTTCCAGCGAAGGCGTCGCCGAACCGAGCACGCAGACGGCGCCGAGCAGGTGCGCGCGATAGACGGCGACGTCGCGCCCGTGGTAGAACGGCGTCTCGCCTTGCTTGAACGAAGGCTCGTGCTCCTCGTCCACGACGATGAGCCGCAGATCGCGCAGCGGCGCGAAGATCGCCGAGCGCGCGCCGACGAGCACGCGGGCGTTCCCGCGCGCCATGTCCATCCACGCGTCGAAGCGTTCGCCCGCGGAAAGATTGCTGTGCCAGACGACGATCCGCGTCCCGCAGTCGGCGAGGCGGGAACGCAGCCGCTCCACCGTCTGCGGCGTCAGCGCGACTTCGGGCACGAGAAAGATCGCGCTCCCGCCGGACGCGAGCGTCTTGCGGATCGCGCCGACGTAAACCTCCGTCTTGCCCGAGCCCGTCACGCCGTGCAGCAGGTGCGCGCGGAATTTTCCCGCGTCGAGGCTGGCGGAAATCGAATCGAGCGCCGCCTGCTGTTCCGCGTTGAGCACGACGTCGCGCCGCGCGGGAACGCCCGCGCCGATGTCCGCGTAGGCGAGCCGCGACACGGGAACGGCGCTCTCCCGCGCGACGCCGGACAGCAGCAGCGCGTTCACGACCGCGGCGGAAAACGGGAGCGTGCCGCGCGGCGCGGCGCCGCGTTCCCGCAGAAATTCGTAGAGCTCCGCCTGCTTTTTCGCTCGCCTCTTCAGCGCCGCGAGCGCGTCCGCGTCGAGCTCGCGCGCAAGCGAAACTGTGCGCTCGAGCACCGGACGCACGCCCTGGCGCACCGCCGCGGGGAGCATCGTGAGCAGCACGGAATTGAGCGGCGCCGCATAGTAGCCGGCGATCCATTCGCAGAGCTTTATCGCGTCGGGCGCGAGCACGGGAATGTCGTAGAGCAGCTCCGAAATCGCGCGGATCTTCTTCGCGAAGGCCGGATCCGGCGCGACGTCGGTCTCCCAGACGAGCCCGAGCGTCGTGCGCGAACCGAGCGGAATCCGCACGAGCGAGCCGAGCGCCGTCCTGCCCGCGAGCTCCGCGGGAACGGCGTAGGCGTAGGCGCGCCCGCCGCCGTCGAAAGGCATCACGCGGACGCAGCGCGGCGCGTCCGCCGCGGGCTTTTCCTTCGCGGGAACGTCTTTCGAAAACGCGTTCGCGGGAAAGAGCTCATCCATGCCCGCGAACGCTAAAAATTTCCCCGCGGAAAGTAAAAATCAAAATCGCCGGAGAAGGCGCCGAAAAATTTTGCCGAAACGGCGGCGAAGGCTCACAATCCGCTTCATGATTGTCCATTGCCCCAAATGCAAGGCGGAATACGACGCCGACCCCGATTATTTCGGAAAAATCTTCCGTTGCCGCTGCGGCGAGGAAGTGTCCGTTCCCGTGCCGCCGACGCCCGCGAAGGCGCCGGCGAAACCCGAGCCCGCGAGAGCTCCGGCTTCCGCGAAACCGGCGTTCACGCCTCGCCCCGCGGCGCCGAAACCCGCCGTCGCCTCCGAAGCCGCGAAACGCGTTCCCGCCGCCAAGACCGCGGGACCCGCTCCCGCGAAACCCGCCGCGAAGCCGGCGACGGCTGAACCCGCGAAGGAAGGCAAGGCGAACGCGCCCGCCGCCGCGAAGACCGAGCCGACCGTCTACGCCGTGTGGGCGAAGGCCGCCTGCGTCGTCGGGATCGTTTTCGAGGTCTTCAACACGCTCGCCTGGATCGGCGTGTTCTGGCTGACGCCGCCGCCGAATCCCGCGCCGCTCGCGCTTGGCGCGTCGTGCGCGGCGGGCATCTTTTTTCTGCTCGCGTGGAGCGTGACGACGGCGCTGATTCTGCTCGGCTTCGCCGCGTTGGCGGCGATTTTCCGCACGGCGGACGCCGCGTGCCGCGCCTCGGGCTCGCGTCCGCTGCTGATGTGAAGGCGCGCGGCGCGGGAACGGAGAACGCGATTTCGAAGGGCGCAGAGCGTCTTCGCGCAGACTTTTCTTTTCCGAGGCGCGAAAAAGCGTTAAGCTCTCCGCATAATGTTCGGCATAACAAAAACACAGGATCCCCAGTACTGCGTCATCGGGCTGGGCGTTTTCGGGCGACATCTCTGCCGCCATCTGGCGAGTCTTTCCGCGCAGGTGCTGGCGATCGACTGCCGCGAGGAGAACGTCGCCGCCGTCAAGGATTACGCGTCGGCCGCGATCGAGTTGGACTTCAACAATCTCGCGCGCTTCGGGAACTATTCGCTGGAGAAGATGGACGCCGTCTTCATCGCGATCGGCGACGATTTCGAGGCGTCGATGACGCTCACCGCCCGCATGCAGGAGCTGAAGGTGAAGAAGCTGATCGTGCGCGTGCTTTCGCCGATGCACGAACACCTGCTGAATCTCCTCGGCGTGGACCGCATCGTCGTGCCCGAAGAATTCGCGGCGCGCGGACTCGCGCACTCCATCATGATGCGCGGAGCGGTGGACGGCTACGACCTCGGCGACGGGCACATCATCGTCGAGGCGGAGACGCCGAATGGTCTCGTCGGCAGAACGCTGCGCGAGGCGACCGAAAAATTCCGCAGAAACAGCATTCTGCTTGTCACCATCAAACGGCGCAGAGAGAAGCCGGAGAAGCGCGAGCCGCACGACGAGACCGTCCCGGACCGCGACGTCCGTCTCGAGGATCGTACCCGCCGGACGCTCGGCGTACCGAAGCAGGCCGATCGCTTCGAGAAGAGCGACGTGCTCGTGCTCTTCGGCGAAGAGACCAATCTCCGCGAATTTCTCGACGAGCTCGCCCGCGAGGTTCCCGCCGAGCCCGCGCCGTGACGTTCGGCCGCGCCGCCGCCGAAGCCCTTCCCGCCCCGAAAAACTCCCCGCTTTCGCCGTCATGTCCGATTCCCCGAATACCCCGAACGCCGTTCCCGCGAAAAGGCCGCCGCGCGTGGCCGTCTGGTGCGCGGCGCGAAAAAAGTCCTTCGAAAAATTCTACGACGAAACCGTGTGGACGCCGACCGAGGCGGCGCACCATTCCTTGCCGATGCGCGTCTTCACGGCGATCTGGCGCATCGTCGAAATCACCGTCAACGGCACGATCGACAACAACATTCCGATGCACGCCGCGGCGCTGACGTATTACGCGCTGATGGCGCTCGCGCCGTTCGTCATGCTCGTGCTGACGATCTTCGGCGTCGTGATGAACGTGCGCGGCGAAGAGGCCGTCCGCATCATGCAGGACCGTCTCGCGGAGACGATGCAGCTTGTCCTGCCGGCGCTTCCGCCCGCGGAAACGGCGGAATCCGCGGACGCGCTCGCGGAAGGCGCCGCCGCCGCCGCGCCTTCCGCGGAAGCGACGATCGGCGGCGTCGCGCCTCAGCTCGAAGAGTTCGCGGGCATGCTGCTCAAGAACACGATGGCGAATTCCGGCTCCTCGGGAACGATCGGCACGCTCGTCCTCGTCGTGCTCGCCGTGTTCATGATCGCCCGCGTCGAGGACGCCTACAATCTCATCTGGAACGTCAAAAAACGCCGCAGCTGGGCGCGCCGCTTCTGGGTGTATTTTCTTTTTCTGCTTCTCGGAGGCGTGTTTTCGGCGATTTCGATGTCGGTGCTTTCCGTTTCCGCGATTCTCAAAAACCTTTCGGAACACACGAACGACGTCGCCGCCTGGTTCGCCGCCGTGCCGAACGGTGAAGTCTTTTTCGACGTGATGACCTCGTTCGTGCCCGGGCTTTTCGCGTTCGCGGTCACGACGGTGCTCTTCGCGAGCCTGAACCGCTACCTGCCGAAGACGAACGTGAACTGGGGTCCGGCGCTCCTGGGCGGCGCGACCGTCGCCGCGACGTTCGCGGCGTGCGGCAAGGCGGCGTCGCTGTTCGTGTCGAAGATTTCCGAGTTCAATTCGATCTACGGCAACCTCAGCGTGATCTTCATTCTGATGTTCGCGCTCTATCTTTCGTGGATGTTCCTGCTCGTCGGCGGGCAGATTTCCTACGCCGTGCAGAACGCGGGAACGTACCGGAACGTGAGCCGGCAGTGGGCGGAGCTCAGCCCGCGCTCCAAGCGTGAGGCGCTCTTCGCCTGCCTGTTCGTGATTTTCGCGGAAGGCGCGAGCAAGGGCGTGGGACCGACGCTCGAAGAACTTTGCGACAAAATCCGCATTCCCGCCAATTTCGCTTCCGAATGCGTCGGAACGCTGACGGAGATGAAGCTCGTCAGCGCGCTCGCGCCCGACGAGACCGGGAAAACCCGCTACGCCGCCGCGGGAACGCTGAACAGAATCACCCTCAGCAAGCTGCGGGATAAATTCGACACCATCCGCAAAAAAATCAGCTTCGCCGGCGACGAAAAACTGCACGCCGCGCTCGCTAAATTTTCCGCGAGCTTCGAAACCGCCGAAGACTCCGTCACGCTCGAATCCCTCCTCAAGGATTCCTGACGCGTTCCCGCGGGAGAGGATTTTCCGAAATCCGCTCAGTTCCCGGAGTCCAGCGTCACCGCGTTGTAGGGGTGGATGTCGAGCAGGTTCGGATGCCAGCCGCGGACGCGCGGGTCGAGCAGGAACTTGCTGCGCGAATGCAGAGTCGGGATGATCGGCGCCGCGTCGATCAGAATCGCCTCGGCGTCGCGGAGCAGTCGCTCGCGCGCGGCGGGAACGCGTTCCCGCGCGGCGGCGGCGAGCAGCGCGTCGTAGCGCGCGTCGTTCCAGTTCGTCCAGTTGATGTGCCCGCCGGAGACGAAGAGCTCGAGAAACGTCGTCGGGTCGAGATAGTCGCCGCTCCACGCCGAGCGCGCCAGCTCGTAGTCGCCGCGCGCGAGGCTCGTGCGGTAAACTTTGTATTCCTGATTGCGCAGCTCGACGCGGACGCCGAGATTTTTCCGCCACATTTCCTGAATCGCCTGCGCGAAGAACTGGGCGCCGTCCGAGGTGTTGAAGAGGTAGGAAATTTCCGGGAAGCCCGCGCCGCCGGGAAATCCGGCTTCGGCGAGCAGACGGCGCGCTTCGGCGATTTCGCGTTCCCGCGTCGCGGCGTATTCGGCGGGCGAGGCTTCCTCGGGCGCGGCGGGCGCCGTTCCCGCGCAGGCGGCGTAGGCGGCTTCGGGCACGAGCGTCGCCGTCGGCGTTTCGCCGCCGCGCATGACGCGTTCGGCGAGCGCGCGCCGGTCCAGCGCGAGCGAGAGCGCGCGGCGCACGCGCGGGTCGGCGAGCGGCGGGCGCGCGCAGTTCACGCGGATGAACGCGGTCGAAAGATACGGGTCCAGACGCAGCGTCGGCGAGGCCTCGGCGCGCAGCACGGGAACGCGCGAGGGCGGCACGGTGTTCGTTACGTGATACTGCCCGTCGTTGAACGCCTTTTCCTCGGCGAACTGGTCCTCGACCGCGTCGAAGCGGACGCCGCTGAGCGCGACGCGCGCGGCGTCGCGGTAGAACGGATTTTTTTCGGTCTCGATGCGGTAGGCGACGCGCCAGGATTTGAGGCGGAACGGTCCGCTGCCGACGAAGTTTTCCGGGCGCGTCCAGCGTGTCGAGCGTTCGTCGATCGCGCCGAATTTCAGAATCGCGTGCGCGGGAACGACGCTCCAGCTCGAATGGCACGCTAGCGACAGGAAGTACGGGCACGGGCTTTCGAGCTCGACGACGATCGTGCGCGCGTCGGGCGCGGAAAAGCCGACCTGCGAGAAATCCGTCAGCTCGCCTTTCGCGAACGCGCGGGCGTTCTTCACGGGCGCGAAAAACAGCGACGCGCAGGGCGAGGCGAGCTTCGGCGAAAGAATGCGGCGGAAGGAAAAAAGAAAGTCCGCGGACGTGATCGGCGCGCCGTCGGAAAACTTCGCGTCCTCCCGCAGGCGGAAGGTCCACGTGCGCCCGTCGGCGGAAGTCTCCCACGATTCGGCGATCGCGGGAACGGGCGCGAGCGTGCGCGGATCGTAGGTGACGAGCCCTTCGAAGAGCGCGAGCATGATGCGGTTTTCGATGACGCCCGGCTGCGCGAACTGCGGATCGAGCGCCGACGGCTCGCCGCCGTTGTTCGCGAGCAGCACGCCCGCGCGCGCGGCGAGTTCCGCGGGCGGCACGTTCTCGCCGCAGCCGCAGAAAAGCGCCGCCGTCAGCGTTCCCGCGAGCCCGAGCGCGAACGCCGCGAGAAACCCTCGCGCGCGCGCCGCCGCCGAGATTTTTTCGCCGCGGAGCAGGCCTCTCGGCGGATGATTGTCGGGCGTGAACCTCATAAACTCCGCGCAAGCATACGCGCTCCCGCCGAAACCGCAAACGCGGAATTTTCGGGAGAGTAAGCGTCCCGCTTGCCCGCGAAATCAAAAAACGCGAAGAACGCAGAGAAGAACCGCGAAGTCAAAGGAAGTTAAAGAAAGTTTATGGAGGAAAGGCGGTTTTCCAGCCGCTTCTTTGAAATTCCTTCCCGCACAATTTTAACACAGAGGAACGGAGGAGCAGGGAAACGGGGCTCCGCGGGAACGCCGCCTTGGGGGCGAAGGCATTCCTGCCTTCGGTCGTGAGGCGGCGCATATTTTTTCGGTTTTCCGGCGGGCGTTTCGCGGGGCTGAATCGAATCCCTTAAAATCCCCGAAATAAAACTTTTTTTAACGTCCTTTGACTTTGCGGTTTTCTGACGGAAAACTTCGTCAGCGGACGCCGAAGAGCTTGTGCGTCTGCCAGCCGGCGCGGAAGGGAGCGCCGCGCGCGCGCACGTGCGCCGAAATCGCGTCGAGGACTTCGGCGTTTTCGCGGCGCGACCATTCCGGGTGCAGCCAGATCGAGCGCACGGAGTTCGGACCGATCCGCGCCTCCCAGAACGCGATGTCGGCGGGCTCGGAGATGATGAGCTTGATTTCGCTCGCGCGCGCCCAGTTTTCCGCGAGCGGCGGGCGCTGCGGCTTCGGCGAAAGCGTCACCCAATCGACGTTCCCGCGGATTTCAAACGCGCCGCAGGTCTCGACGTGGACGCGGAGCTTCTTCGCGTGAAGCGCGTCGACGAGCGGCGCGAGGTCGTGGATCGCGGGCTCGCCGCCGGTGACGACGACGAAGTCCGGACGCGCCGCGGCGGCGGCGTCCGCGAGCGTGCGCGCGTCGAGGTCGCGCACGTCGCGCGAGCCCGTCCAGTCGCGCTTCCACGTTCCCGCGGAATCGCACCAGCTGCAGCGGATCGGGCAGCCGTAGAGGCGGATGAAGAACGCCGAGCGCCCGACGTGTTCGCCCTCGCCCTGCCACGAGTGGAAAGTCTCAAAAACCGGATAAGTCATTTTTCGTTCCCGCGAAGCATTGCGTCCGCGCGCGGCTCAGGCGCTTTTCGGCGCGTAGGTCGCGAAGTTCTTGCTGTCCTCGCCGACGCGGATGGAAAGCAGGCGCACGCGGTTTTTCGATTCCTCGCGGATGAGTTTGTCGAAGACGCCGAACAGGTGCTCCGCCATGCCTTCCGCCGAGCAGTTTTCCATGACGTAGGGCTTGAAGAGATGCGGGAACGCCGCGAGCATCCGGAGCCCCTCGGCGTCGGACTTCGCGAACGTGCACGCGTGGTCGAGGTTTTCCGCGATCCACCGGGAGATGAATTTTATCCCGCCGAAATCGACGACGAATCCCTGCTCGTCGAGCTCTTCGCAGGCGAACGTCAGCGCGAACGACCAGTTGTGCCCGTGCACGAAACGGCAGTGCCCGGGATGGCGGTGTTGGACGTGGCCGATCGGAACGTCGGTATAGATTTTTTCGCAGGTATGCATGGCTTTTCAATCATGCGTTCCCGCGTCCGGCTTGCGAGAAAATTTTCTTGGCGGCGGCGCGGGAACTCGTTTGCATTGCGGCATGGACAAAGAGATTCACCATGCGGACGTCTGGTTCGAGGGGCGCGTCCAGGGCGTCGGGTTTCGGTATCAGACGCTGAAGCTCGCGCGCGGCTACGACGTTTCGGGGACGGTCCGCAATCTTCCCGACGGGCGCGTGCTGCTCCACGCGGAAGGCGCCGAGGGAGAAGTCTCGGCGTTCACGCGCGCCGTCGCCGAAGAGATGCGTTCCTTCATCCGCTCCGTCGAAACGCGCCTCAGCGTCGCCCCGCCGCGGGAACGCGGCTTCACCATCGTTTCCTGAGAAAGCAATGGCATCTTCCGACACCGTTCCCGCCGTCGAAATCTCGCGGCTGACCAAAGACTTCCGCATCGGCGTGCGCGGCGTGAAGCTGCGCGCCGTGGACGACGTCTCCTTCAGCGTCGCGCCGGGCGAGATCTTCGGGCTGCTCGGGCCGAACGGCTCGGGGAAATCCACGACGCTGAAGATCATGCTCGGGCTCTTCCGCCCGACTTCGGGCACGTGCCGCCTCTTCGGCAGGGAAAGCACGGACGCCGCCGCGCGCCGCGACGTCGGGTTTCTGCCCGAGGCGCCGTATTTTTACGGCTGGCTTTCCGGGCGCGAGCTGGTGCGGTTTTACGCGAAGCTCGCCGGCGTTCCCGCGAAACGGCTCGACGCCGCCGTCGAGGAGGCGCTCGAGATCACGGGAATGACCGCCGCCGCTTCCCGCCGCGTGAAGACGTATTCCAAGGGCATGCTGCAGCGCATCGGCGTCGCGCAGGCGATCGTGCACGACCCGCGGCTCGTGATTCTCGACGAGCCCACGGCGGGCATCGACCCGATCGGCTCGGCGGAAATCGGCGAGTGCATCCTCGGCATGAAGCGCCGCGGCAAGACGGTGCTGCTGTGCTCGCACCTGCTCGGGCAGGTCGAAAACATCTGCGACCGCATCGCGATCATGGACAAGGGCAGGCTCGTCGTCGCGGGAACGCTCGACGCCGTGCTCACGCGCCGCGACCGCACGACGCTGACGCTTTCCGGCGCCGAGGGACTTTCGGAGGCGGACTTCGCGGAGCTGCGCGCGTTCCTGCGTTCCCGCGGCGCGGAAATCGAATCCGTCGCGCACCCGCGCATGTCGCTCGAAAAATTCTTCGTCAGCAACTTTTCCAAGGAGAACCGCCGCTCATGAAAGCCGTCGCCCTGATCGCCGGAAACACGTTTCTCGAAGCCGTCCGGCAAAAATTCTTCAATTTCCTGCTCCTGCTCGGGCTGGCGCTGACGCTGGTCTCCGTCGGGCTTTCCGGGCTCAATTTCGGAGGCACGGAGCTGAAGTTCGTCGCCGACTTCGGTTTCGGCGGGCTGTTTCTTTTCGGCTCGGTGCTCGCCGTGGTGATGAGCGTGCAGCTCTTTTTCGCGGAAATCGACAACCGCACGGCGATCACGCTGCTGGCGAAGCCGGTGAGCCGCGCCTCGTTCGTGCTGGGGAAATTCTTCGGCGTGTGGCTGCTGCTGGGCGTCTTCACGCTGATTCTGGCGGCGCTGCTCGGTCTCGTGCTCGCGCTGCGCCAGCCCGCGCTCGCGGCGCAGGCGGCGGCGCGCGGAATGCCGGAGCCGTTTCTGAGCCTCGGCGGGCTCGCCGTCTTCGCGCTCGTCCAGTGGGCGCGGCTCGGCGTCGTCGCGGCGATGACGATGGCGTTCACGAGCTTTTCGCAGACGTACCTCTACGCTGTCGTCGTCTCGTTCTGCGGGCTGCTGATCGCGCAGCTGCAGTACGTGCTTCAGGACGTCGCGGTTTCGGAAAAATCCTCCGCGGCGGCGAAGCTCGGCGCGGCGGCGCTCGCGAAGGTCGTGCCGAATCTCCAGCTCTTCAACGTCGGGCCGCAGCTCACGCTCGAGCGCGCCGGACTTCCCGCGGAGACGCTGTGGGAGATCTTCGGCTACGGCGCGCTGTGGATCGCGGCGCCGCTCGTCGTGACGCTCTGGTTCTTCCGGAGCCGGGAGATGTGAGGAGGCCCGTTCCCGCCATGCGTCATCGGATTTCGGATACGGTTTTCCGCTTCGCGAAGCGCTGGGGCGTTCCCGCGCTCGTGCTCGCGGGAGCGGGATTCGCCTCGGCGCCGCTCGAAAAGCCCGCCTGGGCCGCCGTGAAGGCGACGCTCCCGGAACTTTCCGCCGAAACGCTCGCGGAGACCGCGGGAACGGGCGTCGTGTTCGGCACGCTCGGCGGCTTCCGCACCGTGCTCGCCGACGTCGCGTGGCTGCGCGCGTTCCACTTCTGGAGCGAACGCGACCTGCAAAGCTGCGAGGCGCTGGCGGACCTCGCGCGCGCCCTCGACCCGCAGAACTACTTTTTCTGGGAACATTCCGTGAACTACGTCGCGTTCGACTTCCCGTCGTGGATCGTCTCGGCGCGCGGCGGGCGGCGCGTCTCGCCGCAGGTGCGCGCGGAAATCCACCGCAAGGCTTACGAGCGCGCGCTCGAGCTCGTCGCGCAGATGGAGAAACGCTTCCCCGGCGAAGGCAAGGTCTTCGCGCTCGGCGCGCAGGTCTCCAACGTGAAGACGCCGCTGATCTACGGCGAGCCCGACTTCGAGCCCGCGCTCGCCTTCTACAAAAAGGCGATGGAGAGCCGCCGCGCGCCGTGGTTCGCGTTTCTCTCCTACGCGACGATCGTCAAGCTGCACTTCCCCGAGCGCGTCCCCGAGACGGAGCGGTATTTCCGGGAACAGCTCGCCGCCGCGGAGCGCCGCGGGAACGCCGGCAGGGCGAAAATCCTCGCCGAAGCCCTCGACGAGCTCCTCCGCCCGGAAACGGACTGACCCGCCGCGGGCGCGCGCCGCGATATTCCTTGCACTCGCGGGAGCGGCGGAATATGCTCGGCGAAGCATTTTTGAATTTTCTCCCATGGCAGAAGAACAGTCGAACTCAGTCACCATCAACATTGACGGCAAGGACTACAGCGTCGCCGCCAAACAGAATCTCATCGAGGCGGCGAAGAGCGTCGGAATCGAAATTCCGCACTATTGCTATCACCCGAAATTGCCGATGGCGGGAACGTGTCGCATGTGCCTCGTCGAAATCGGCATGCCGATGCGCGACCGCGCGACGGGCGCGCCCGTGCTGAACGAAGACGGTTCGCCGAAAATCGGCTGGATGCCCAAGCCCGCCATCGCCTGCGGCACGACGGTTTCGCCGAATCTGCACGTCAAGACGAAGTCTCCCATGGTGACGACCAGCCGCGAGGGCGTGACGGAATTTCTTCTCGCCAATCACCCGCTGGACTGCCCGATCTGCGACCAGGCGGGCGAGTGCACGCTGCAGGCGTTTTCGTTCGCGTACGGCAAGGGGCGTTCCCGCTACCGCGACGACAAGAACGTGAAGCCGCGCGCCAAGAGCATCGGTCCGCGCGTCTCGCTCAACAACGAGCGCTGCGTGCTCTGTCGCCGCTGCGTCCGCTTCTGCCGCGACATTCTGAAGCGCCCCGTTCTCGGCGCCGTCCAGCGCGGCTCGATGACGCAGATCGACTGCTATCCGGGACAGGAGCTCGACGGGAACTATTCGATGAACGTCGTCGATCTCTGCCCGGTCGGCGCGCTCACCAGCAAGGATTTCCGCTTCAAGATGCGCGTGTGGTTCCTGAAGCGCACGAAGAGCGTGTGCACGGAATCCAGCGTCGGCGTGAACACGACCGTCTGGTCCCGCGAAGGCAAGATCTACCGCATCACGCCGCGCCGCAACGACTGCGTGAACGACGCGTGGATGTCCGACTCCGGCCGCATGATCTACAAGACCGTGGACGACGCGAACCGCCTCGCGGGAACGCGCCGCGGGGAAAGCGCCGTCGAGTTCGAAGAGGCGGTCGACGCCGCGCGCGCGCTGCTTTCCGCGGGAACGCCGGCGTTCGTCGCTTCCGGCAGGATGAGCCTCGAAGAGCAGTGGGCGCTCAAGAAGCTCGCCGCGTCCTTCGGCGGTAAAGTTTATTTGGCGAAGACGCTCGACGCCAACGACGGCTTCCTCATTTCCGAGGACCGCACGCCGAACCGCCGCGGGGCGCTCGTCTCCGGGCTCGTGAAGGATTTCGAGTTGGCGGACGTCTCCGCGCTCGCCGCCGCCGTCGAGGCGGGCGAAGTCAAGACCGTCTTCGTCTGCGGCGAAGATCTCCTCGCGCAGGGCTTCACGCAGAAGCAGCTGAAGAAGGCGGACGTCGTCTATCTCGGCACGCACAGGAACGCGACGGAGGCGGAGGCGACGGTCGTCTTCTCCGGCCGCACGGTGTTCGAAAAGACCGGCACCTTCGTCAACCAGCAGTTCCGCCTGCAGAAGTTCGACGCCGCGATTCCCGGAATCGCGGGAACGCGCGACGAGCTCGACGTCTTCGCCGCGCTCGCCTCGGGCGGGAACGCCGCCGCGGACGCTTCCGTCGAAACGATCTGGATCGGGATGCGCCGCGAATGCCCCGCGCTCGCCACGGTCGATTTCGCGAAGATTCCGGACGAGGGCGTGTTGCTCGACGCCGCGCCTTGGGCGAAAATCGCGTTTCCGGAAACGGGCTCGCTGCTCTACAAGCCGGCGACGAAATAATTTTTCTCGGAGAAATTCACCATGAACGAATTCGCAAAAGCCTTCATCGAGTGGTTCAACGGCACGGACACGTGCGTGCAGGATTGGCTCGGCATTCCGGACATTCCCGCGGGCGACGACGCCGTCGCCGTCACGGGCGCGGTCTTCAAGGCGATTTTCGCCGTCGCGCTCGTCCTCGTGATCATGGGCGGGTGTCTCTACACCGTGCTGCTTGAACGCAAGACGGCGGCGTGGGCGCAGGGCCGCGTCGGTCCCTGCCGCACGACGATGCCCTTCATCGCGGCGATTCCGGTCGTCGGCAAGGTGCTGACCTACTGCGGCTTCATCCAGCCGATCGCCGACGGCGGCAAGCTCTTCATGCGCCAGGAGCCGATGCCCGAGCACGTCAACAAGTTCTATTACTGCCTGGCGCCGTGCCTCGCGCTCGCGCCCGCGATTCTGACGATCGTGATGATGCCGTTCACGTCCTACGTTGATCCGGAGACGGGCAAGGAGACGGCGCTGATGCTCTGCAACATGAATCCCGGCTTCGTCTTCGTGATGGCGGTCAGCTCGCTCGGCGTCTACGGCGTCGTGCTCGGCGGCTGGGCGTCCAATTCGAAGTATCCGTTCCTCGGCTCCGTCCGCGGGAGCGCGCAGCTGATTTCCTACGAGCTTTCGATGGTGCTCTCTGTGCTGCCCGTCGTGCTGCTCACGAGCGGCAATCCCGACGCGAACCCGCTCTCGCTCTTCGACATCGTCCGCGAACAGAACGGGCTCTGGAACGTCGTGCTCGCGCCGCTTTCCGCGATTCTCTTCTTCGTCGCGCTCATGGCGGAAATGAACCGCCAGCCCTTCGACATGCCGGAATCGGAAACGGACACCGTCGGCGGCTTCCACACGGAATACGGCACGTTCAAGTTCGGCCTTTTCTTCACGGGCGAATACCTGCACATGATTCTCGGATCGACGATGTTCTCGCTGTTCTTCCTCGGCGGCTGGCACGCGTTCCCGTTCCTGCCGACGCTCGGGCTCGCCGGCGTCCCCGCCGCGATTCTCGGCGTCGTCTGCCTGCTGGTGAAGATCGTCTTCATGCTTTTCGTCATCATCTGGATCCGCTGGACGGTGCCGCGCTTCCGTTTCGACCAGGTGATGCGCGTCGGCTGGAAGCTGCTCCTGCCCTTCGCGATCGCCAACCTCGTCGCCTATCTCGTCGGCTTCGGCGTGTGGGACGGTCTGCTGAAATAACGTTCACGTACTGAAAGATTCAACGCAATGGCTACGCAAAACATCAAGGTCGTCACCCGCAAGCCGCTCCGCTGGTGGGAAAAACTTTACATTCCGCAGGTGCTCGCGGGAATGAAGATCACGCTCGGCATCATGCTCCGCAAACCGGTCACGCTCAAGTATCCCGAAGAGCGCCCGAACATCCCGAAAGGCTATCGCGGCGTGCCGACGCTCGTCAAAGATCCTTCCGGGCGCGAAAAATGCGTGTCCTGCCAGCTCTGCGAATTCGTCTGCCCGGCGAAGGCGATCCGCGTGACGCCCGGCGAAATCGATCCCGCCGCGCCGCACGCCGACGTCGTCGAAAAGGCGCCCAAGGCTTTCGAGATCAACATGCTCCGCTGCATCTACTGCGGCATGTGCCAGGAAGTCTGCCCCGAAGAGGCGATCTGGCTGCAGAACGAATACTCGCTCAACGGTTTCTCCCGCGCGTCGATGATTCACGACAAGGCGAAGCTCTACGAGCTCGGCGGCACGCTTCCGGACAAGATCCGCAAGTGGGACCGGAAAGCCGAAGCCCGCGCGCGCGCTTCCGCGCACTGAGCGCGTTCCCGTCCGTTTTTCGTCGATCCGCCGCAGGCCCGTTCCCGCGGCGGATTTTTTCGCGTCCGCGCCCCTCGATTTTACGGACGGGAAATAAAACCTTTTCGCGAGGGAGCGAATCGGGCATTATCGCGCTCACGATTTTTTTTGAAAAATGCTTTCGGTCCGCATCATTCCCTGTCTCGACGTCAAAGCCGGGCGCGTCGTCAAAGGCGTGCAGTTCGAGTCGCTCCGCGACGCGGGCGATCCCGTGGACTGCGCGCGCGCCTACGAAAAACAGGGTGCGGACGAGCTGGTCTTTCTCGACATCACGGCGTCGTCCGACGGGCGCGCGATCATGCGCGACGTCGTCGAGCGCACCGCCGACCAGGTGTTCATGCCGCTCACGGTGGGCGGCGGGCTGCGCACGCTCGAGGACATCCGCGCGATGCTGAACGCGGGCGCGGACAAGGTTTCGCTGAACTCCTCGGCGATCGCCGCGCCGGAGCTCGTCCTCGACGCCGCGAAGAAGTTCGGCAGCCAGTGCATCGTCGTCGCGATCGACGCGCGGCGCAATCCCGGCACGGACACGTGGCAGGTGTATTCGCACGGCGGGCGCAAGCCCTGCGGGCTCGACGTCGTCGAGTGGGCGAAAAAGGTCGTCGCGCTCGGCGCGGGCGAAATCCTGCTCACGAGCATGGACTGCGACGGCGTGAAGACGGGCTACGACCTGGAGCTGACGCGCCGCGTGAGCGAGAGCGTCGGCGTTCCCGTCATCGCCTCGGGCGGCGCTGGAACGCTCGAACACCTCGTGGACGGCGTGAAGAAGGGCAAGGCGAGCGCGGTGCTCGCGGCGTCGATCTTCCACTTCGGGACGTATTCGATCCGCGAGGCGAAGGAAGCGATGCGCGCGGCGGGCGTTCCCGTGCGCCTGTGATTTCCGCGCGTTCCCGCGCTCAGCGCGGGCGGTCTCCGCGATTGCCGCGCCGCGTCTGAGGCTGATTCCGGTCCGCGGGCTGCGCGGGCGCGATTTTCGTCGCCGGCGCGACGGGCTGCGTCGCGTTCGTCTGCGTCGTCGGCCGCGGCGCGGGAACGTAGGTCGCGCCCTGAATCGCGAGCGGCTTTTCTTCCGGCGTCGCGAGCGGAATCGTCAGGCGTTCCGCGCCGACGCGCACGGCGAGCGTCCTGCGTTCGGCGTCGAAGCCTTCGACGAAAATCCCGGCGTCGTTCGTCTCCCGCACGCCGAGCCAGAAGCCGCGCTGCGCGGCGTCGTCGTAGAGCCCGAACGCGGTCCGCCCGGCGACGGTCAGCATGCCGACGAAGCGCAGGCGGCGCGACGCGGCGGGCGCGTTCCCGCCGGCCTTGTTTTTCGCGGTCGCCTTGAAGGGCGAATTCCTCACGAGCGCGGCGAAGGAATGCGCGGGAAGGGCGGCGTCTTCGGCGGGCGTTCCCGCCGCGGTCTCCTCGGCTCGCGCCGCCGCGGCGAGCGCGAACGCCGCGCCGACGAAAAGAATTTCACGCGCGGCGTTCTTCATCGCGCGTCCTCCGTTTCCTTCGGAGTTTCGGAGTCTTCGGGCGTTCCCGCGGCGGCGTCGGCTTCCGCTTTCGCCCGTTTTTCCGCGGTGAAGTCCGGATTCTCGAGCTGCGGGAAGCGTCCCGTCTCGATGAAGGCGCGCGCGTCGTCGCGGGTGAGCGCCTCGTCGCGCACGCCGAGATTTTTCTCCTCTCCGGCGTCGGTGATGACGAAGGGCCGCAGGAAGACGATGAGCTCGCGCCGCGTCGAGGAGTACGTCTTCGGGCGGAACAGCGCGCCGATCAGCGGAATGTCGCCGAGAATGTAGACCTTGCCCTTGTTGGTCGTCTCGTCGAACGACTGCAGACCGGCGAGCGCGATCGTCTCGCGGTCCTTGATGCTGATGTAGGACGTCGCGCGGCGCGAGGAGATGAGCGGCTGTTCGTTTCCGTCGATGCTCGTCGTGCCGATGATGTTGTCGATCTTCTGCGAGACGTCGATCTGCACCGTGCCGTTCGAGCCGATGCGCGGCGTGACTTCGAGCTCGAGCCCGATGTCCTTGTAGGTGACCTGCGACGACGTGTTCATGCTCGTCGAGTCCGTCGTCGAACCCGTGATGACGGGACGCTGCTCGCTGATGACGATCTGCGCGCTCTTGTTGTGCATCGTCATGATCGTCGGCGAGGAAAGCACCTTCACGCGCGAGTCCGTCTTCGCCTGATTGAAGACCATCTCGAAGGCGAGGTCGCGCAGCGAGCCCTCCATCGAGAACGCGCCGTTGGGCGCGCCCGCCGCGAGCCGGTAGTTGCCCGCGAGCGTGTTCGTCGTTCCCGTCGGCGAGAGCTTGTAGCCGAAGCCGAGCGTGTTCAGCCCGCTGACGTCGCTGTCCGAAAGCAGCACTTCGACGATGATCGCCTCGATGCGCACCTGCGGGAGCGGAATGTCGATCTTTTCGACGACGTCCGCGATCTGGCGGATGTCGCTGTTCGTGCCGATGACGATGACGGAGTTCGCGCGCGTGTCGCCGATGATTGTCAGGTAATCCGAAAAGCGCTGCGTGTCGGAGGCGTTTTCCGCCGTCGTCGCGGGAACGCCGTCGCCGCTCCCGCGAGGCGCGGAGACGACGTCGTAGGTGCCGCCCGAGGAGGCTGCGGCGCTCCCGTCCGCGCCGTCCGCCGAATAACGCCGCGCGGACGTGCTCCCGCCGGAGGACGCCGACGAGGAAGCGCGCGACGAAGAAGACGAGGAAGACGTTCCCGTCGAGGAGGAGCCGTTTCCGATGATCGTCACCGAGGCGGTCTTGTTCTGCCCGGAGACGTTCGGGCGCGAGCCTTCGATGACGCCCTTGAGCGCGTCGGCGACGTCGTCCGCGTCCGCGTGCTTCAGCGGAAAGATCGCGCTGCGCGTGAGCGGGACGGTCTCGACGTCGAGCCGCTCGACGAGCGAGTCGATGAAATCCTTGTTCGCCGTGCTGGTGACGATGAGGAGCTGGTTCGTCGTGTCGTTCGCGGAAAAGCCGACTTCACCCTGCAGCAGATTCTTCATGCCGCCCTGCTGGAGCGCCTGCAGCTGCTTGACGATCTCGGACGCCTTGACGTTTTTGAGATTGTAGAAAAGCACCTGGCCGGGAACGTCGAGGCTGCCGACGAGACGTTCGAGCCGCTGGACGTTGGTGAGCGAATCCGTGACGAGGATGGAGTTCGCCGCCGGCATCGAAAGCAGCGAGCCGCCGCGGTGGTGCGTCACCATCCCGCGCATGAGCGGCTCGACGTTCGCGACGTTGATGTTTCTGAAGCGGAAGAGGCGCGCGACGGAACGCTCGCTCGCGGGCAGGTCCGCGACGGAATCGACGTAGAGCGGCGGCGCCTCCGAGGTCGCGTAGCCGGAGACGACGGCCTTCAGGAAATCCTCGCCTTCGGGAATGACGGAGACGCCGTTGAGCGCGAGCAGGGATTCGAGCGCGACGATCGCCTTGTCCGTCGCGATGGGCCCGCGCGAGTCGAAATTGATGCGCAGCACGGGAAGCGTCTGGCTGCGGATGACGCTCTTGCCCGTGAGCCGTTCGAGCAGGTCGAAGACCTGCGGCGCGGGAGAATCGACGATGAGGAGGCGCTCGATGAGCCGCGGCTTTTCGCCGTCGGGCGTTCCCGCGGGCGCGGCTTCGACGAACTTCACCGCGATCGGCTCGTTGTTCGCGGGCGTCTGTTCGGCCGCGCGTCCGGCGGGAACGGGCGTCGCGCCCGCGCGCGTCGTCGTGCCCGCCTGAATCGTGCGGCGCACGGGAACGGCCTGCGTCTGCTGCGCGGACGCGGGAACGCCCGAGGAAAGGGCGGCGAAGAGCGCCGCGGCGAAAAGAAAATGCGAGGAGATTTTCATGACGGAGATTTTTCAGCGAAGGTTTTTCTGCGCGGAAGGCTGCAGCTGGAACGAAGTGATTTCATAGCTCGCGGTGAGCGTGAGCCCGTCGGAGCCCGAAGGCTGAAAGCGCGCCTCGGTCACGGCGACGGAGGGGAATTCGTTGGAGATGCGCTCGTCGAATTCGATGAGCTTTTCCAGCGGCGCGTTGCGCAGCGTGATGCGCACGGTGACGACGTCGAACGGCGCCTGGTCCTTCGAGACGGGGCGCGAGCTCTCCGGCTTCAGTTTGAGATCGGCGCCGAGCTCGCCGACGACGGAAAGCAGATCCGTGCCCGAGACGTCGGCGTTCCCGCGCAGCTCGCGCGCCTTTTCCGCGAGGCGCGCGCGGACGATTTCGCGCGTGCCCAGGACGAGCGCGTTCTGCTCCGAAGCGCGCAGAGCCGCGGCGTTCGTCTCGACGTCCGCGCGGAACGCGGAGACGAGCCCGCTCGCCCAGACGACGAGCGCCGCCGCCGCGAGCAGCAGAAGCAGAGCGCGCTCGCGGACGCTGAAAGCACGGCCGCGGAGACGCGCGCGCGCCGCGGCGAGCAGGATCTTCGTTCTTGCGTGTAATGGAATTTTCATGACGCGTTTTCTCCGTTTTCGGGTTCGTCTTCGGGCGTTTCCTCGTCCGTTTCCGCGTAGAAGTCGAGCCTGTCGAGCTCCGCCTTCACGGGCGCGCACTGCAGCGAAAAATTCGCGCCGTTCGCCGCCATGTTCGCGGAAAAGACGACGTTGCGGAAAAGCCCGCACGCGCGCAGTCTCTTCTCGAACTCGTTGGCGAGCGCGATGCTTTCCGCCGTGCCGTTCGCGGCGAGCGTTCCCGTCGTGCCGTTGCCGGAAAAGCTGACGAGGCCGACGCCCTCGGGGCGCTGCGCGTTGAGCGCGGCGACGGCGCGCATCGCCTGCAGTTTGTTCGCCTGGATTTCGGAAATCTTTTCGATCAGCGCCGCGCGTTCTCGGATTTCGCGCACCTGCGGGCGCTGCGCGGCTTCCGCCTCGACGTTGGCGGCGACGTGCGCGCGCAGTCCCAGCAGGGCGAGCTGCGCGGCGCAGAGCACGGCGGCGGCGACGGCGAGCGCGCGCGCCGCCTGGCGGCAAAGCGCGGCGGCGCGGCGTTCCCGGCGTTCCCGCGCGAGCGTCTCCGCGTCGCGCGCGTCCGCGAACCAGAGCGATTCGTCGGCGGTCGAGAACGCGAGCGTCCGCGCGGCGGGAACGGCGCTCCCGTCCTCGCGCAGGCGGAGCAGTCGGATTTCTCCCGCGCCTTTTTTCGCGTCGAAAATCTGTTCCGAGGGCATGAAGACGTCGGGGCTTTCCTCCGCGCCGTCGTCGCCGATTTCCTTGCGCAGGGCGTCGCGCGCGGCGAAGAGAGCGGCGCGGAAGGCGGCGTCGTCGCGCCCGCCGCGTTCGAGCGGGACGGAGCGGGCGCGCGTCGGGAACGCGTTGTCGGGATCGAGCCGCACGGCTGTCAGCTCCGTTTCGGTCGCGAACCATTCGCGGCGCGGGCGCGTCGCGCCGTCGTTCCCGCGGAGCGCGAAGAGCGGCAGCGCGTGCAGCGATTTCGCGGGCATTTCCGCGAGAAAGGCGCGGGCGCGTTCGCGCGCGGCGGCGTAGCAGAGCAGGGCGTTTCCGCGCGGCGCGAAGCGGAAGCCGGAAAGCAGCTGCTCCGGCGGAACGGGGGCCGCCGCCTCAAGGCGCAGCGCGACCTGTTCGCGGAGCGCTTCCGGCGTCGCCGCGGGATCCGCGGGCACGTTTTCGACGAAGAAAAGCCACGAAGGCAGCAGAAAAATCGGCGGCGGCGCGGCGTTTTTTTCGGGAGGCGGCTGATGGGAAGAGGCGGTTTTCACGGCGGGGGATTTCATGTTGAACGCGAAAAGCGGGAAAAGGTTTCACGGCGTTTCCGGCGCGGGGGAATCGAGCGTGCGCTCGACGATTCTGAACGGGGTCGCGTTCCCGCGCGCGGCGGCGCCGGAAACCTCGACGAGCGCTTCGAGCGTGAGCGAGGCACCGCCGCGCGACGCCGTGACGGTGACGCGCAGCGTGCGCACGGCGAACGAGACTTTGCCCGCGAGCGATTCCGCGCCGACGCGGGAAAGATCCGAGGCGTGGCGGAAGACGCGCCCGCTCCGCCCGTCGAAGCCCGCGCCTTCGCGGTATTCGAGCAGGGCGGCGACGTCGCAGTCCGTCTCGTAGGCGAGCGCGTTCAGCGTTTCCGCGTCGGCGGTGTTGACGTTGGGCAGCCCCGCGGAGGCGTAGGGCGAGACGGTTTTTTCGAGGCGGCGGAAAAGCGCGTTCGGCGCGCCGGCTTTGTCGAAGAAGATTTCGGAAAACCCTTTCACGAAGCGGAGTTCGCGCAGGTCGCGCAGAGCCCGGTTCGGCGGAACGGCGGCGGCGTTTTCCGCCTCGTAGTCGTCGATTTCCGCGCCGTTCGCGCGCGCGTCGTCGTCCGCGTCGGTCCAGTCGGCGAGGCGGTCGCGGAGCGCGTCGATTTCGCCTTCGGGAACGCCGATCGCGAGCAGGAGCGAGCGGAACGCGTCGTCGGAAAGCCCGTCGAGCGGGAAGCGCGCGGACTCGTCGCGGAAGCGCACGGATACGAGCGTCTTCGCGTCGAAGCGGCACGCGTCTTCGCCGGGAACGGGCTCGAATCCGGCGAGCGCGAGCGCGTCGCCCCAGCCCTGGTTCGGCGCGTGAACCGCCCCGTCGATCGCCTGAAAATCGGCGACGACCGCGAGCGTCGCCTCGAGCGCGGAACGCGCGGCGATTTCGAGCTCCGGCCGCGCGTAGTCTTCCGCGCGGGAAAGGATTTCGCGCTGCGCGTTCTTCATGATGCCGACGACGAGAAACGACAGCAGCACGACGAAGCCGAGCACGAGGAGCAGCGCGGCGCCCGGGCGCTTCGCCGAGGATTTTCGCGTGAAGCAATGCGCGGCGCGTCTCATCTCAGAAAAAAGTCCCTCCCGGCGTCTCGGTTCCGGAGAGCGCGAGCGTGTGTTCCCGCGCGACTTTGCCGTCGCGGAAACGCAGGCGCAGCCGGATCGCGCGGCTCTGGATCACGCTTTCGTCCACGGAATCGACGCTTTCCCAGGCGCCGGCTTCGGCGTCCCGGGCGTGCACGGAGACGCTTTCCAGAAACGGCGAAAGCAGCGTCCAGGTCGCGGCGTTTTCGTCTTCGTTCTTCTGCCGCGCGGTCTGCGAGATCAGCCACAGCCCCGAGGCGTCCCAGAAAAGCCAGGCTTCGAGCTTGGGCTGCGGGTTTTCGTCGAGCGCGAAGAGCGGGAACGTCTCGACGATCTCGAAGCGCGGGAACGTCTCGTCGAGCCCG
Source organism: Candidatus Spyradosoma sp. SGI.093 (assembly GCF_050314555.1). Taxonomy (NCBI): domain Bacteria; kingdom Pseudomonadati; phylum Verrucomicrobiota; class Opitutia; genus Candidatus Spyradosoma; species Candidatus Spyradosoma sp. SGI.093. The sequence continues at coordinate 60,909 of NZ_JBNPNH010000006.1, forward strand.
GGCGGTCGTGTCCACGTGCAGCCGACGACGTTTTTCCCGTCGCTCGAGCGGGCGATCCGCAGCTTGCGCTGCGCGTCCGCGAGGACGCCGAGAAAGCGCTCGAGCCCGGAAAGATGGCGGTCGAGCGAGGCGACGTCGCCGGATTTTTCCCAGACGCGCACGACGTTCATCACGACGCCCGCCGCCGCCGTGAGCAGCACGCCCGCGAGGGCGACGGCGACGATGACCTCGAGCAGCGTGAAGGCTTTGCGGACGCGGGAACGCACGGCGGTTCAATAGGTGTCGAAGCGGTCGCTCGGGAACGCTTCGCGCAGGTTTTCGAGGAGGACTTCCTGGTTGTCGAACTGCGCCTTCCAGTCCGGACGGAAGACGAAGAACGGGAGCGTTTCGGGCTCGGGATCGCCGGGCCATTCGATTTCGGCGACGACGCGGAAAAGGCCCGCCTGCGGCGTCTCTTCGGCGAAGGCGCGCCAGCGCACGCTTTTGCCGTCGAGCGTGCGGAAGTCTCCGCCGGTTTCGAGCTTGTCGACGTCGTTCTCGGAATCGGCGAGCAGCGTCCGCAGGATTTCGAGGCGGTCGGCGTGCCGGTCGTCGAGGCGCGAAAGCGCGCTCTGCGCCGCGTAGACGTTGCCGACGGCGGCGAGCAGCACCGAGACCGTCGTCGCGAAGATCGCGACGGCGACGACGACTTCGAGCAGCGAAAACGCCCGGCGGGAACGCGCGCGGTTCACAGCGTCTTCCTTTCCGTCAGCGCGCCCGAAAACGGATCCGCCTGCAGGATTTTTTCCGTCTTCCGGTTTTTGAGGATTTCGACGAGCGTCGGCGTCGCGCAGCCCGAAGGATGGAATTCCGCGGCGTCGATTTCGCGCAGCCGCGCGGGAACGAAGAGCGTCGCGCCGTCGCGCGGGTCGGCGAGGAGCCGGAGCGCGGGCGCGTTTCCGTCCCGACGCAGCGGAAAGACGGCGTCGGCGTTCCCGTCCGCGTCTTCGACCGAGAGCGCGCTTCCGTCCGCGTCGAGCCGGACGAAGAACGCGCGCCGGAGCGTCCGCGCGCGATGGGACGCGAGCGCGAACGCCCGCCGCGCAGAGGCTTCGGCGGAAGGCTCCGCCAGCGCGGGAACGAGCGCGTCGAAGCGCACGGCGACGAACGCGGAGACGAGCCCGAGCAGCGCGATGACGACGAGCAGTTCCATCATCGTGAAGGCGCGCGCGCGGGAACGCGGCGCGGGGGCTTGCCGTCGGGCTGCGGGCATCGTCCTCGGGAAGGCTTACGGCTGCCAGTTGCCGATGTCGTCGTCGCTTTCGACGCCGTCCGGCCCGAGCGACCACAGGTCGTAGCCGTTCTTGCTCTTCTGCGCGGGAAAGCGGTATCGGAACGGGCGCTTCCACGGATCTTCGGGAAGCTTCTTCAGCTCGCCGGAATCGACGACGGACTGCAGGCCTTCCTCCGTCGTCGGATAGGAGCCGTGCTTGATCTGGTAGGCGAAGAGCGGCGTCTCCAGAGCCTGGATGTCCGTCTCGGCGATTTTTTTCTGATTGTCGGAAAAAATGCCCGTCAGGTTGCCGGAGACGGCGCCGACGATCAGCGCGATGAGCGCGATGACGATGATGACCTCCATCAGCGTGAAGCCGCGGCGGTGTTCCCGCGCGGAGGTCGGAGGGGTGAGGCGTTTGCTTTTCATATGGGACATAATCTGTTGCGTTCGCGGAAAGAGGGCAACGCCGAAACGCGGCGAAAGTTTCGGAAAAAACGCGCCCGCTTACAACGCCTTGCGGGAATTGTCGAGAATTTTTTTCTCGACTTTTGAAAAATTTTGCGCATCCTGTCGCTCATACGTAGAGCTTTGAAAATCCCTTATTCACAACAGGAAACAATATAATGGCAGACAAGAAAACTGACAGCAGAAAAGACATGCGATCGACTTATGCGTATCTCATCGAGAAGAAGCGCGACGGCGGCGAGTTTACGCGCGACGAGATCCGGACGATCGTGGACGCCATCATCGACGGCGAAATGCCCGAGTCCCAGCAGGCGGCGCTCCTCATGTCGATTTATTTCAAGAACATGTCCGCGAACGAAATGTCCGCGCTTTCCGAGGAGATGATGTTCTCCGGCGACACGGTCGAGCTGGACCGCATCACCGACCCGAAGATGTCGAAGGTCTCCACCGGCGGCGTCGGCGACAAAACGACGATCGCCCTCGCGGCGCTTTCCTCGGCGTGCGGCGTCGTCGTGCCCACGATGGTCTCCAAGGACGAGGACTTCATCATCACCTCGGTGGACAAGATGAAGGCGATTCCCGGCTTCAAGGCGGATCTCGCGCCCAAGGACTACGAGCGCGTCCTGCAGAAGGTCGGCTGCGCCGTCGTCGAGCAGAGCCCGAAGATCGCGCCGATCGACGACATGCTCTATGAGCTGCGCCAGCACACGGCGACGGTTTCGAGCCTTCCGCTCATCACGAGCAGCATCCTTTCCAAGAAGTTCGCCGAAGGCTGCGAAGGCCTCGTCGTGGACGTGAAGTGGGGCAACGGCTCCTACATGCGCGACCTCGAACAGGCGAAGCAGCTCGCCCGTACGGTCACGCGCGTCGCGCGCGGCATGTCCCGCCGTTGCGTCGCGCTGGTGACGGACGCGAATCAGCCGCTCGGCAATTCCGTCGGCACGGGGCTCGAGATTCTCGAAGTCGTCGAGCTGCTCAAGGGCGAAGGTCCGGAAGATCTGAAGGAGCTGCTGCTCAAGCTCGGCATGGAGATGGTGCGCCTTGCGGGCGTCGCCGGTTCGACTCTTTCGGCGAAGCAGTCCGTCGAGCGCGCGCTCAAGGACGGTTCCGCGCTCAAGAAATTCCGCGACATGGTCGTCGCCCAGGGCGGCAAGACCGACTGGATCGACGATCCCGCGAAGTTCCCGAAGGCGAAATACGTCAAGAAGCTTCCGGCGGCGAAACGCGGCTACGTGCACATGATCAACGCGGGAATGATCGCCCGCGGCGTTCAGGAGCTCGCGCGCCGCAAGGACGGCTCCTACGATCCCGCGGTCGGGCTCGTCAACCTGAAGAAGGTCGGCACGCAGGTGAAGCAGGGCGAAGCGCTTGTCGAAATCCTTTACAACGACGAGTCGAATCTCGACAAGGCGATGGAATACTTCCGCAGCGCCTACCGTCTCGCGCCGAAGCGCCCGAACGACATCAGTCTGATCATCGAACGCGTCGCCTGACGCGCCTTCGCGCTTCTCCTCCGAATCGGCGTTCCCGCCCCCGCGGGAACGCCTTTTTTCGCGCCCGGCGCGCGCGGAGCGAAGTTCTTGCGCGCAAAAAAAAAACGCGTTCCCGGCGGGCGGGAACGCGTTTCGCGGAAAAGAGCGGGAACGGCGCGCGTTACTTTTCCTCGTCGCGGAGCTCGATGTGAACGTCCTTGAGCTGGCGCGGCGTGACGGCGGACGGGCATTGCGCCATGAGGTCCTGGCCGCGCTGCGTCTTCGGGAACGCGAGCAGGTCGCGGATGGAGCTGCGGCCCGCGAGCATCGTGACGAGGCGGTCGAAGCCGAGCGCGATCCCGCCGTGCGGCGGCGCGCCGTAGCTGAACGCCTTGAGCATGTAGCCGAAGCGGGTTTCGACGACGTCCTTCGGAATCGCGAGCACGTCCTCGAAGACCTTTTTCTGCATTTCCGGATTGTGGATGCGGATCGAGCCGCCGCCGAGCTCGACGCCGTTGAGCACGATGTCGTAGTGCTGGCCGCGCACGGCGTGCGGGTTCGTGTCGAGCAGCGGCACGTCCTCCTTCACGGGCGCGGTGAACGGGTGGTGCGCGGAAACGAAGCGGTTCTGTTCCTCGTCCCAGAGCATGAGCGGGAACTCGATGACCCAGAGGAAGTTGAACTGTTTGGGCGAAATCGTGAGCTTGCCGCGGGCCTGCAGCAGCTTGGCGCATTCGAGGCGGATGCGGCCGAGAATCGCCGAGGCCTGTTCCCACGGCGCCGCCGCGAAGAAGACGATGTCGCCGTCCTCAATGTTCAGCTTTTCCTTGAGCGCCGCCTTTTCCGCGTCGGAGAAGAATTTGAGGATCGGCGACTTCCATTCGCCGTTCGCCGCCTTGATGAAAGCGAGCCCCTTGGCGCCGAGCGTCTTCGCGATCGTTTCGAGATTCGTGAGCTCGCCCTGCGTGATGTCTTCGAGCCCCTTCGCGTTGATCGCGCGGACGACGCTGCCCTGCGTGTTCGCGACGGAGTTGAACACCTTGAACGCGGAGTTCTTGAAGAGGTCGGTGAAGTCCGTGATTTCGATGCCGAAGCGCGTGTCGGGCTTGTCCACGCCGAAGCGGTCCATCGCTTCCTTGTAGGGCATGCGCGGGAACGGCGTCGGGATGTCCACGTCGAGCACTTCCTTCCACACGCGCTTGAGCATGCCTTCGATGAGCGCGTAGATGTCTTCGCGTTCGATGAAGGACATTTCGATGTCCACCTGCGTGAATTCGGGCTGGCGGTCGGCGCGCAGGTCCTCGTCGCGGTAGCAGCGCGCCATCTGGTAATAGCGTTCGATGCCCGCGACCATCAGCATCTGCTTGTACTGCTGCGGCGACTGCGTGAGCGCGTAGAACTGCCCCGGATTGAGGCGCGACGGCACGAGGAACTCGCGCGCGCCCTCGGGCGTGCTCTTGAAGAGCGTCGGCGTCTCGACTTCGACGAACGCCTGCTCGTCGAGGAAGTTGCGGATCGCGTGACCCGCCTTCGCGCGCATGCGGAGCAGGTTCAGATTGCGCGGACGGCGCAGGTCGAGATAGCGGAACTCGCCGCGCAGGTCTTCGTTCACCTTGTCCGCCTTGTCGTCTTCCATCGGGAAGGGCAGCGGCGCGCAGACGTTTTCGATGACGATCTTTTCGGCGACGACTTCGACTGTGCCCGTGAGCAGCTTCTCGTTGATCGTGTCGGCGTCGCGCGGCGTCACCGTTCCCGTGACCTGAATGACGGACTCGTCCTTGAGCCCCTTCGCGATTTCGTGGACTTCCGCGTTGTCCGGATGGCAGACGATCTGCGTGATGCCTTCGCGGTCGCGCAGGTCGACGAAGCGGACGCCGCCGAGGTCGCGGACGGTGTCGACCCAGCCGATCAGGGTGACTTTCTTCCCCGCGTCGGCGATGGTTAAACAGTTGCAGGTGTGAGTGCGCAGCATTGTTCTGTATCGATTAAAAATTCAAAAGTCTTGATTCTTAAACTTCGCCGAAATCTCGTCGAGAAAAAACGGAAAAACTTCGCGGGCAAAAAGAATTTGCGTTCGCGGCGGCGAAAGGGCATGATGCCACTTCAATTCAAATTTTTACATTTATGGAAAACATCATCACGAATCTTTCGATTTTTGCACAGGCGGCGGCGGAAACGGCCGCTCCCGCGGTCAACGCCGCGACGGACGCCGCGGGCGCGCAGCCCCAGGGCCCCATCGGCGGCGGCATGACGACGATTCTCGTCTACGTGCTGCTTTTCGCCGGACTCTGGTTCCTGCTCTTCCTGCCGCAGCGCAAGCAGCGCAAGGCGATGCAGAAGCTGCAGAGCGAGCTCAAGGTCGGCGACACGGTCGTGACCGCCGGCGGCATCTACGGGAAAATCGTTTCCCTCGACGAGTCGAAGGCGACGCTCGAAGTGGTCCAGGGCCGCATCACGTTCGTCCGCGGCCAGATCGTCGGCAAGGCCGAATAAGCCTCTTTTCGGCGGACTGCGGAGCGTTTCCGCAGTCCGTTTCTCTTTTTTCGTCAGTCCCGTTTTTTCTTCCGCAAAAATGTCCGCCAAAATCTTCTGGAAACTTTTCGTCTCCGCGCTCGTTCTCGCGTTCGCGGTCGCGAGCATGCTGCCGTTTTCGAGCGTGCCGTTCCGCGAATACGTCGACCGCGTCGTCACGCACGACCGCGAAGCGTTCGACGGCGTGCTCGCCGAGATGGACCGCCGCGTCGCTTCCTATCGCGACGAGAGCGTTCCCGCCGACAAGAAGTCGCCGACCGCGTATTCCGCGCTCCGCGACATCGCCGCGGGCAAAGGAAATTCCGGCAAGGAGATCGATCTGAACAAGGCGTTCTTCCCGGAGATCAAGATGGTGCGCGAGCCCAATCTCGAAAAGAAGAACAACATGCTGCTGCAGGAGCTGCTGCGGCGTTCGCAGGGCAAGGTCAAGCTCGGCCTCGACCTGCAGGGCGGCGTGTCGTTCACGCTGCGCGTCAATCCCGAGGCGGCGGAGGCGGAGGCCAAGGCGCTCGCGCGCGCGAAGACCGACGAAGAGCGCGCCAAGCTGAAGGCGGAAGCCGAGGCGCGCGCCGAAGAAAAGCTCGGCCAGCTCGACCGCGCGATCGAGGTCATCGGCGACCGCGTGAACGCCTTCGGCGTCAGCGAGCCCGTGATCCGGCCCGTCGGGAACGACGCGATCGAGATTCAGCTTCCGGGCGAGGACACGGCGAACAATCCCGATTCCATCAACGCGCTGAAGAAGCCCGCCAAGCTCGAGTTCCGCCTCGTGCACCGCTACGAGCTCCCGCCCGCGGACGCGAAGGAAGGCGAGCTCGTCTCCCTGCGCACGAATCCGACTTCCGCGGGATCGGCGGTCGCGACCTACGAAGTGCTTTTCGACGAACATCAGGACCGCGAGACGGGAGCGGTCTCGCGCACGCCCGTCTACGTCAAGAAGGCGCCGGAGGCGACGGGCTCCATCGTCAGCCGCGCCACGCCCGTCACGGACGGGCTTTCCCGCTACGTCAGCATCAGCTTCACGTCCGCGGGCGGGAAGATCTTCGGCGACGTCACGCAGCGCATCGCGGACGAGGACAACGCGAACGCCGCGAAGGATCTGCCTTACTCCGCGAAGAACGGGCGCTTCGCCATCGTACTCGACGGCAAGCTGATGTCCGCGCCGACCATCAACGCCTCCGCCGGCGGCAAAAAGACCGGCATCTACGGCGGCGGCGCGCAGATCACCGGCAATTTCGACAAAAAGGAGGCGGAAGAGCTCGCCAACGCGCTGAACAATCCGCTCGAGTTCCCGCTCGAACTGCAGGACATGACGAACGTCGGCGCGACGCTCGCCAAGGACGCGCAGACGCAGTCCGTGAACGCCGCCATCATCGGCTGCGCGTGCACGATTCTTTTCGCGCTCGTGTTCTACCGCATCGGCGGGCTGATCGCCGTGCTGGGCATCGCGCTCAACGTCGCGACGCTCTTCGGCGTGCAGTGCGCGTTCGGCGCCACGGTCACGCTGCCGGGCATCGCCGCGTTCGTCCTCACCGTCGGCATGGCGGTGGACTCCAACGTGCTCGTCTATGAACGCATCCGCGAAGAAATCGCGCGCGGGAAGTCCATGCGCACCGCCGTCCAGCTCGGCTACAACCGCGCGTTTCTCACGATTTTGGACTCGCAGCTGACGACGTTCCTCGTCGCGGTCGTGCTGATTCTGCTCGGCACGGGTTCCGTCAAGGGCTTCGGCGTGACGCTCGCGATCGGCATCATCACGACGATCTTCTCGACCTGCGTCTTCTGCCGCGGGCTGCAGGAGCTCCTCGTCGAGCACGGCTGGCTCAAGGACATCTTCGGCGTCAAGTTCACGAAGACGCCTTCGTTCCGCTTCATGAACAAGTGGAAGCTTTCCGTCGCCGCCGTCTGCGCGTTCGTCGCGATCGGCGCGGGAACGCTCGCGATCCGCGGGAACGACTGCCTCGGCAAGGACTTTAAGGGCGGCGAATCCGTCACGCTCCGCATCGTCCAGGACGAAAAGATTCAGGAAAAGATCGGCGTGGGCGAGCTGCTCGCGGCTGCGAAAAAGACCGGAATCGACGACGTCTCCGCCGTCTATCAGCAGCAGGTCGGCGCCTCCGAAAAGACGCTCGCCGTCGAGTGCGCGCTCACCGAAGACAAGTCCCAGGGCGAATTTTCCAACATCGACAAGATCGTCGAATCGATCCGCGCGACGTATCCGGAACTCTTTCCGGCGGACGCGAAGACGCTCGACGACGTCGTCATCGGCAAGCAGGCGGTCGGCGCGACCGTCAGCGCTCAGCTCATCCGCGGCACGATCATTTCGCTGCTCGTCGCTCTCTTCGGCATCGCCGTTTACGTCGGGCTGCGCTTCGAAACGGGATTCGGCGTCGCCGCGCTGCTGACGACGCTGCACGACATCGTCATCGTCACGTTCGTCTATCTCGCCTGCGGCGGCCAGCTTTCCGCGTCGATGATCGCCGCGCTGCTCATGGTCGCCGGCTATTCGATCAACGACACGATCGTCGTCTTCGACCGCATCCGCGAGGAGCTCGAGCTCAACCCGAACATGAAGCTCGGCGACGTGATCGACCTTTCGATCAACCGCACGCTGACGCGCACGATGCTCACGTCCGTCACGACGTTCCTCACCGCCTGCGCGCTCGCGTATTTCGGCGCGGGCGACGTCGCCGAATACGGCAAGGTCTTCATCTGGGGCGTCATCATCGGCACGTTCTCGTCGATCTTCCTCGCCGCGCCGATCTTCTGGTGGTGGCACAAGGGCGACCGCGAAAAGGTCAAGGAGGAAGAGGACACCTACCACTACGAGTGGGAGGCGAAGTCCGCCGAGTGACGCCGTCTTCCCGCGTTCCCGCCGCACACGCGCGCGGGAACGCCGCGGGCGCGCGCCGTCCTTTCCCGTCCGACATCATCGCTTCTCGGCTTCTCCGCTCCTTCATTTTATGGAAATCACTGCTTCCCTTTCCGAATACGTGCTGCGCATCGCGCAGGAAACGGGGTTGGGCGTCGCGCGCGTGAGCGCCGTCGCGAGGCTCCTCGCCGAAGGCGCGACCGTGCCCTTCATCGCGCGCTACCGCAAGGAGGCGACCGGCGAAATGGACGAAGTTCAGATCACCGCCGTGCGCGACCGCCTCGAACGCCTGCGCGAGCTCGACGCCCGCCGCGCCGCGATCCTCAAGTCTCTCGAGGAGAACAAGCACCTCACGCCCGAGCTCAAGGCCGCCGTCGAAAAGGCTTCGACTTCGACTGAACTCGAAGACCTCTACGCGCCCTACCGCCCGAAGCGCCGCACGCGCGCCACGATCGCGCGGGAACGCGGACTCGGGCCGCTCGCCGACTTCATCTTCGAAAATCAGAACGCGGACGCCGCCGCCGAAGCCGCGAAATTCGTCGCGCCCGACAAGGAGGTGCCCGACGTCGCCGCCGCGCTCGCGGGAGCGCGCGACATTCTCGCCGAGCGCATTTCCGACGACAAGACGGCGCGCGCGGCCTGCCGCGAAATCTACGAAAAATCCGCCGAGCTTTCTTCCGAGGTCATCAAAGGCAAGGAAGAGGAGGGCGCGAAGTTCAAGGACTACTTCGAATGGAGCGAGCCGCTCGCGTCCGCGCCGTCGCACCGCGTGCTCGCGATTCGCCGCGGCGAAAAGGAAGGCTTTCTCTTCTTCCGCATCACGGTGAACGAGGACGAGGCGTTTTCCCGGCTCGACAAGATCTTCGTCGGCGGGAACGGCGCCTGCGGGAACGAAGTCCGCACGGCGTCGCACGATTCGTGGAAGCGCCTGCTCGGGCCCTCGCTCGAGACGGAGGCGCGCCTCAAGTCCAAGGAGCGCGCGGACGAGGAGGCGATACGCGTCTTCGCCTCGAACGTTTCCGAACTGCTCATGGCGCCCGCGCTCGGGCAGAAGAGCGTACTCGCGCTCGATCCCGGTTTCCGCACGGGCTGCAAGCTCGTCGTGCTCGACGCGCAGGGCAAGCTGCTGCACCACGAAGTGATTTTTCCGACCGCGGGATCGCAGGCGCAGTACGCCGATGCGGAAAACCGCATCCGCATTCTCTGCCATCAGTTCAAGGTTCAGGCGATCGCAATCGGCAACGGCACGGCGTCGCGCGAGACGGAGACGTTCGTGCGCGGCTGCGGGCTGCCCGCGTCGATTCCCGTCGTCGTCGTGAACGAGAGCGGCGCGTCGATTTATTCCGCGAGCGAAGTCGCGCGCGAGGAATTTCCGAACGAGGACGTCACCGTGCGCGGCGCGGTCTCCATCGGCCGCCGCCTGATGGACCCGCTCGCCGAGCTCGTGAAGATCGATCCGAAGAGCATCGGCGTCGGGCAGTATCAGCACGACGTGAATCAGATCGCGCTGAAGCGCTCGCTGGACGACGTCGTCGTTTCCTGCGTGAACCGGGTCGGCGTCGAGGTGAACACCGCGTCGAAGCAGCTGCTCAGCTACGTTTCCGGACTGAACGCGAGCATCGCCGCGAACATCGTCGCCTACCGCGACGAACACGGCGCCTTCCGTTCCCGCCGAGAGCTGAAGAACGTGCCGCGCCTCGGCGAAAAGGCGTTCGAGCAGTGCGCGGGCTTCCTGCGCATCCGAGGCGGCGAGCATCCGCTCGACGCTTCCGCCGTGCACCCGGAACGCTACGCGCTCGTCGAAAAAATGGCGGCGGATCTCGGCTGCGACGTTCCCGCGCTGCTCGCCGACGGACGCCTGCGCGCCCGCATCGATCTGAAGAAATACGTGTCGGACGACGTCGGGCTGCCCACGCTGCAGGATATTCTGAAGGAGCTCGAAAAGCCCGGACGCGACCCGCGCGAAAAATTCGAAGTCTTCGCGTTCAAGGAAGGCGTGCACGAGATTTCCGACCTCAAGGAAGGCATGCGCCTGCCGGGCATCGTGACGAACGTCACGGCGTTCGGCGCGTTCGTGGACGTCGGCGTCCACCAGGACGGGCTCGTGCACGTGTCGCAGCTCGCGGACGATTTCGTGAAGGACCCGGCGGACGTCGTGAAGGTCGGGCAGAAGGTTTCCGTGACCGTGATGGAGGTGGACGTTCCGCGTCGCCGCATCGGGCTTTCGATGAAGACGAATCCGGAAAAGGGCGCCCGCAGCGCGCGCGAAAACTTCTCCGACCGCGACGCCCGCCGCGGGAACGCTCCGCGCCGCGGCGGCTTCGGCGGCGGGAACGGCTTCGGCGGACGCCGCGACGACCGCGGGAACGCTTCGCCGCGCCGTTTCTCCACGGGCGGCTCTTCCTCCGGCTTCGGCTCCCTCGGCGACTTCTTCAAATAAGCAGAAGGACGCCGAGCTTCCGCGTTCCCGCGGGAACGTGTTTTTTCAACTGATTTTTCTTTGAGCGAAAGGGAAAATCACTTTTTGCGGAGGCGGGGCGGGAGGGCGGACCTGCGGGAACAGCCGCAGGAACAGCCCGGCGAGGCGTGCGGGTCGCGCATCGAACGGATTTTCTTTCTCAGGCGGAACCCGAGGTAGATGACGGCTCCGAGAACGAAGACCGCGGCGAAGATGACGTCGAGCATGGGAAGATGCAATTAATAGTTGATGGTGAATAATGAATAATGAATAACGCAGTGCGGAAAATATTTTTTGAAATTCTTTCGGCGAAGCCGAACGCAATCCGTTATTCATTATTCACTGTCAGTTATCCGTTGCGTTCTCAGAGCAGGCTGCCGATCTGGTAGCAGAGGACGGCGCCGAGCCAGGCGAGGAACGTCATCTGCGCCCAGGCGACGATCGCCCATCTCCACGAGGATTCGCGGGCGATGACGACGATTTCCGCGAGGCACTGTCCGCACAGGGCGAAGAACACCATGATGCCGACGATGACCGGAATCGTGAACACGGGCGAGCCGTCCGCGTGCGTCGTCTTCTCCATCGCGTCGTAGAGGCCTTCGTTCTCCTCGTCCACGTCGCCGCCGAGGCTGTAGGTGATGCCCAGCGTCGAGACGATGAGTTCGCGCGCCGGGAATGAGCCGAGCACGCCGACGGTGATGCGCCAATCGAATCCCGCAGGAGCGAAGACGGGCTGGCAGAACTTGCCGAAGCGCCCGAGGTAGGAATTTTCGAGGTAGGCCTCGGAAACGGCGTTGTCGAGCCCCGCCGCGAGATTGTCCTTCGCGAGCGCCGCGGAAACGAACTCCGGCGCGACTTCGAGCGCGGCCGCGCGGTCTTTGACGAAGAGGCTCTTCAGCCCTTCGACGTGCGCTTCGAGCTCTTCGGCGAGCGCGGCGACGGCGCTCTCTTCGAGCGAGACTTCGACGTCGGCGAGCGCGGCTTCGATTTCGCGCGCGGGAACGCCGAGCGCGGCGGCGACGCGGCGGACGAATTCCGCGTCCGCCGCGCTGTCTTCCCGCGCGGCGTGATCGTAATGCAGGACGAGCAAGCGTTCCCGCAGGCGCGGAAATTTCGCCCAAAGCAGCAACAGGGCGCAGAGCGAATCCGCGCCGCCGGAACAGGCGCACGCGACGGGCGCGTTCCCGCCGCGCTCCGCCGCTTCGAGAAGCGCGTCCGCGGCATTCCCGAAAGCGACGCGCGCCGCCAGATTTTCCGCCGCCGACTGCCAGTCCGTTGCCCGCATTTTTTTTTGCGGAAATTATGGGCGGAGAACGCGCGCGTTGAAATTTCAAAATTCGCGATGAAAATTTTCCGCTTCCCGTTGCGTGTTCGCCGCGATTCGGAAAGAAAGAACGGGTTTGAAGCGGGGCGGGCGGCTTCTTATGGTGTGCGCATGAAAATTCCAGTTGCACTTCTCCCCTTCTTCAGCGCGGCGGCGCTCTGCGCCGCGGGAACGCCGGAAAAACCGAACATCGTTCTTTTTCTCGTGGACGACATGGGCTGGCAGGACACCAGCGTGCCGTTTTACGGGAACGAAAAAAGCGAGCTGAACAAGCGCTACAAGACGCCGAACATGGAGCGGCTCGCGGCGAAGGGCGTGAAATTCGTCCGCGCCTACGCGTGCCCGGTTTCGTCGCCGACGCGCGTGAGCCTGATCACGGGAGCGAACGCCGCGCAGCACAAGGTGACGAACTGGACGTCCAACGTGCGCAGCGACGTTTCCACGGACGCGCGGCACCGCACGCTCGATTTCGAGCAATGGAACATCAACGGCATGTCGCCGAGCGGTTCGAAGGAAAAAATCAAAAACGTGTTCCCGGCGACGCCGCTGCCGGAGCTTCTGCGCAAGGGCGGCTATCACACGATTCACGTCGGGAAAGCGCATTTCGGCACGCCGAAGACGCTGGCGTCCGATCCGCGCAATCTCGGCTTCGACGTGAACATCGCAGGTTCGGCGATCGGCGGTCCGGAAACCTATCTCGTGAACAAAAAGCAGGCGCTCGCCGACGGCGGCTACAACTACGGAGTCGGCGGGAACAGGGTTTTGGGGCTTTCCGCCTACAACAAGGACGGCTGCTGTCTGACGGAGGCGCTGACGCGCGCGGCGCTCGCCGAAATCGACGCCGCCGTCGCTTCGGACAAGCCTTTCTTCCTCTACATGTCGCAATACGCCGTTCACGCGCCGTATTCGGCGGACCGCGCTTTCGACGACCGTTTCGAAACGGATTATCCCGCGCTGAAAGGGCAGGCGAAAACCTACGCGACGATGATCGCGGGCATGGACAAGTCTCTGGGCGACATTCTCGACCGACTGGAACGCGACCCCGAGCTGGAAAAGAACACCGTCGTCATTTTCATGTCGGACAACGGCGGCCATCATTCCAACGGGAACGCGCCGGGACGCGGCGGGAAAGGATCCTGCTTCGAGGGCGGCATCCACGAGCCGATGATCGCCTACTGGCCCGGCGTCACGCGCGCGGGAACGGTCTGCGACGCTCCCGTCGTCATCGAGGACTTTTTCCCGACGATTCTCGAAATCGCGGGAGCGGACGCGGGAAAAACCGCCCAGCGCATCGACGGCGAAAGTTTCGTTCCCGCGCTCCGCGGGGAAAAGGCGGACGCGAATCGGCCGCTCTTCTTCCACTACCCGAATTTCTGGGGCGAGAACAACGGGCGCATCGGCGCGCCGCAGTCGGCGATTCTCATGGGCAAATGGAAGCTCGTGCATTTTTACGACGACGGCAAAACGATGCTTTTCGATCTGAGCGAGGACATCGGCGAAACGCGCGATTTGTCGGAGGAAAAGCCGGGCGAGGCGAGGAAGCTCGCGCGGACGCTGACGAAGTTCCTGAAAAAGAACGACGCGACGCGCCCGATCGTGAAGGCGACGGGAAAACCTTGCCCGTGGCCGGACGGCTCGAAGTGAGAGCGCGCGTTCGCGCTTTCGCATGAAGGGATCGCCCCGGCCGATCAGCCGGCCTCAGAGATATTTTTCGGATTGCCCGTATTCATTCTTTCCGGGCCGGCTGTCCAGCAAAGTGCAGACGAACACGAAAATTCCGAAGCCTACCGAAACAAGCACTCCTAGAACGATCAAGATTTGAGCGGCGTCGCCAGCCTCGCGCGCCGTCGCCGCGGGAAAGCCTGCGCTACACGTTCGCGCATCGCGGGAAAAGACTGCGCCCGGCGCTCGTGTTTTTTTCCGGCTGGAAAGGCGAAGACGTCGTCGAGCCGGACGCGGTGCGCGCCGCCGCGACGGTCGAGCTGATTCACCTCGCGACGCTCGTCCACGACGACATTCTCGACGACGCTGCGCTGCGCCACGCCTCGCCGACGCTTTTCGCCAAATACGGCGCGCACACCGCCGTGCTGCTCGGCGACGCGATTTTCGCGCACGCGCTCAAGCTGATGTCGGACTTCGACGACGTGGAGCTCTGCCGCGCGCTCGCCGTCGCGACGCGCAAAATCTGCACCGGGGAAATCTGGCTGACGACGGAGCGCGGGAACGCGGCGCTTTCGCTCGAAGACTATTTCGAAATCATCCAAATGAAGACCGGCGAGCTCTTCGAGGTCAGCGCGCTGCTCGGCGCCTCGCTCGCCGGGCGCGGCGCGGACGCGGGAGCGGCGTTCGCGCGCTTCGGCCGGCACCTCGGGCGCGCGTATCAGATTTTTGACGACATCGTCGACTATCTCGGCACGGAGTCCGCGATCGGGAAAACGCTCGGCACGGATCTCTCCAGCGGGAAATTCACGCTGCCGGAGATTCTTTTCTTCCGCGGTCTCGACGCGCGGGAACGCTCGCGCTCGGCGACGTTTCCGAGCGGATGCGCGCGGCAGGCGTCTTCGGCGAAAGCCGGGAATATTTTCTGAAGGAAACGCGGCTTGCCGCGGACGCGCTCGCGCCTTACGCGGGAACGCCGGGCACGGAGCATTTGCTCGCGCTGGCGGATTTCGTCGCCGCGCAGGTCCGGAAAATTTCCTGACCCGCGAAAATCGTTTCCCGAAGAGAAAAAAGGCGCGTCCCCGCGGGAAAGAATCCCGCGGGAACGTGTTTTTTCAACTGATTTTTCTTTGAGCGAAAGGGGAAATCACTTTTTGCGGAGGCGGGGCGGGAGGGCGGACCTGCGGGAACAGCCGCAGCCGCAGGAACAGCCCGGCGAGGCGTGCGGGTCGCGCATCGAACGGATTTTCTTTCTCAGGCGGAACCCGAGGTAGATGACGGCTCCGAGCACGAAGACCGCGGCGAAGATGACGTCGAACATGGGAAGATTCTGCAATTAATAGTTGATGGAGAATAACGAATGACGCAGTGCGTTCGGCTTCTCCGAAAAAGAAACTGGTAGCTGGCAACAGGTGACTGGAGCATTGCTTTTTTGAAAACTTCTCCGAGAAATCTCCAGTTTCAAGTTACCGGCTCCCAGCTCCCTTTTGAGCGCCTCAACTTCGAATCATTCGCCTCCAGGCTTCTTTAAGCTTTAACCTTTAAGCTCTGATCTTTCCCTCAGAGCAGGCTGCCGATCTGGTAGCAGAGGACGGCGCCGAGCCAGGCGAGGAACGTCATCTGCGCCCAGGCGACGATCGCCCATCTCCACGAGGATTCGCGGGCGATGACGACGATTTCCGCGAGGCACTGTCCGCACAGGGCGAAGAACACCATGATGCCGACGATGACCGGAATCGTGAACACGGGCGAGCCGTCCGCGTGCGTCGTCTTCTCCATCGCGTCGTAGAGGCCTTCGTTCTCCTCGTCCACGTCGCCGCCGAGGCTGTAGGTGATGCCCAGCGTCGAGACGATGAGTTCGCGCGCCGGGAACGAGCCGAGCACGCCGACGGTGATGCGCCAATCGAATCCCGCGGGAGCGAAGACGGGCTGGCAGAACTTGCCGAAGCGCCCGAGGTAGGAATTTTCGAGGTAGGCCTCGGAAATTCTGTTTTCGGCGGCGGCGACGATTTCCTCCTGCGCTTCGTCGGGCGTTTCCGCGGCTTCGGCGTCGGCGAGTTTTTTCTCGAAAACCTCCGCGGGAACGCCGAGTTCGGCGGACTGTTCGGCGACGTATGCCGCGCGCGCGGCGTCGGCGGTTTCTTCGCTGCGCGGGAAATACGAGAGCGCCCAGACGACGACGGACATCGCGAAGATGATCGTTCCCGCGCGCCGCGTGTATTCGAGCCCGCTCTGCCACACGCGCAGGCCGACGTCGCGCAGGCGCGGCAGCTGGTAGCGCGGCATTTCGAGCACGAAGGGCGCGGCCTTCGACTTCAGCACGAAGCGCGTGTAGATCCACGCCACGGGAACGGCGACGAGGATGCCGACGAAATACATCGCGACGAACACGGTCGAGGCGGTCGTCGGGTCGGTGATGCGGCCGAGCAGGGCGCACATCAGCACGTACACGGGCATGCGCGCGCCGCAGCTCATGAAGGGCACGGCGAGAATCGTCGCGAGGCGCGCCTTCGGGTCCTCGATCGTGCGCGCGCTCATGATGCCGGGAATGCCGCACGCGTAGCCGGAAAGCATCGGCACGAAGCTCTTGCCGTTGAGCCCGCACCAGCCGAACAGCTTGTCCATCAGGAACGCCGCGCGCGCCATGTAGCCCGTCGATTCGAGCAGGCCGAGGAAGAAGAAAAGAATCAGAATCTGCGGCAGGAAGACGAGCACGCCGCCGACGCCGCCGATGACGCCGTCCACCACGAGCGACCGCGCGATCGGCATGGATTCCATGTGCGAGCCGACCCATTCGCCGAGCGCGCCGAACCAGCCGTCGATCCAGTCCATCGGGAACGCCGCGAGCGTGTAGATGCACCAGAAAACGCCGTACATCGCGGCGAGGAAGATCGCCACGCCGAAGACGCGGTGCAGCAGCAGCTTGTCCGCGATCGACGTGAACGTCGTGCGGTCCTTTTCGCGGCGCGTCGCTCCCGCGAGCGTCTCGCGGATGAACTCGTAGCGCTGGAGCGCCTCGGTCGAGTGCGGATTTTCACCCGCGGCGCGGATGCATTCGCGCGCCTCCTTGAGCGCGGCGCCGATTTTCTCGATGTCCTCGCCCGCGAAACGGTCGGCGATCGGCGAGGCGACGTCGAAGATGACGCGCTGCAGCTCGGCGTCGGAAATCTTCCGGCTGTTCTCCTCGGAAAGCGCGCCGCGCAGCACGGCGAGCGCCTTGCGCGTTCCCGCGTTCCAGGAGACGGTCTTCATGCGGTCGCCGTTCTTGAGCACGTCGGCGATCGCCTGGCGGACGGCGTCGATGCCTTCGCCGCGCCGCGCGGAAACGGCGATCACGGGAATGCCGAGGCGTTCCCGCAGCAGGTCGGTGTTGACGACGAGCCCGTCCTTGCGCGCGACGTCGATCTGGTTGAGCACGAGCACCATCGGGATGCCCAGCTCGGCGACCTGCGTCGCGAGAAAGAGATTGCGGCGCAGATTGTTCACGTCGGCGACGCAGACGATGGCGTCCGGCTTCGGCGTTCCCGAGGATTCGAGACGACCGGAAAGCACGTCGATCACGACGCGCTCGTCGAGCGAGGCCGCCGCGAGCGAATAGATGCCGGGCAGGTCGGTGAGCTCGATTTTTTCGCCGTGAAAAAGCTTCAGCGGGCCGGAATACTTCGTGACCGTCACGCCGGGATAGTTGCCGACGTGCTGGCGCAGGCCCGTGAGCGAGTTGAAGAGCGTGGTTTTTCCCGTGTTCGCGTTGCCGACGAGGGCGACGTTCGGCAGGCCGGAAGATTCGCGGCGCGCCGCGGGAACGTCGGCGGCAGCGTCGTCGTCGCGGCAGCAGCGGCGGCGACAGCATTCGCCGTGAGATTCGTTGTTGTTGTCCATTATCGTGAAATTTCGTGAAAATTTTTGCGGGCCGCGGTCGCGGTGCGCGGGTTGTCTGTCAAGGAGAGACAGGTTATAAGTGACTGGTGACAGGAGCAGTGCGGGTTTCGCCAAGGCGAAACTTTTTTGAAAAATCCTCGCGGAATTCTCTTGTCACTTGCTTTCGCTTTCGAGTTCCACCATGACGCGCGCGGCGTCCGCGCGGCGGATCATCACTTTCTGCGAGGAAAACGCGATCGCGATGGGATCGCCCAGAGGCGCCACGTGCACGACGCGCACCTGCGCGCCCGGCGTGAGCCCGAAGGCCAGCAGACGCTGGTTGACCGAGTCGTCCACGTCCATCGTCTGGACGCGCGCGCGCTGGCCGATTTTGATTTCAGATAACGGAATCATTTTCTGAAGAAAATTTGTGAGCATGATATTTTAGCTTTCGCGTCGAGGGCTTTTCAAATGATTTTCATTTTCAAGAATCTTCCCCCGGGAGTCCGCGGGAACGCGAAAACGGAAACGAAAGATATGGCAAAACATCGTTTCGCGTTCCCGCGGAAAGGGGAAGAGATGAATGTTGAGCGTTGAGAGTTGAATCGCTCGCGGCGCTCGCTGTTGATTCTCGCTCCGCTCGAGAGAGTTTTCCTCGGCTCCGCCGAATCAACAGGCGCGAAGCCGCCGATTCAACTCTCAACTCCTCAACTTTTTTCAGAACGCATACCCGATCTGCGCGGAGACGATCACCTCGTCCGCGGTCGAGAACAGGCGCGGCGCGACGCAGGCCGTGAACCACCAGCTGTCCGCTTCGTAGCACACGTTCGGACCCGCGTAGAACTGGTCGTCCGCGTAGCCGTCCGCGTCGTAGGCGATGGACCAGACGCCTTCGAGACCGACGCGCCAGCCTTCGGCGAGCTGATACGAGGCGCCCGCCGCGAGCGTGTATTCCGTGGAGTCGAAGGTCGAGTCCGAGCTGCCGGTCTCCGCCTTGTCGCCTTTCACCGACGTGAGCGCGACGCCCGGCGTGAACGCCAGAATCAGGTCGCCGTCGAGCAGGTTTTTCTGGAAGTTCAGACCGAGCTCGAACGTCAGGTCGCGCGCGCTGTCCTGATTCGTCGCCGCCCACGCCCAGGAGAAACCTCCGACGAAGGCGAGCCCGAACGGATTTTCCGCGTTCTCGGGGTCGAGGATCTGATTCTTCAGCCCCACGGAAATTCCCGTGAAGTTGAGGTCGTTGACGTGGCTCTCGTCGAGCTTGCGCGCTCGGCCGCGGCCCACGTAGTCGTGCCCGAAGTCGAGCGAGAACGCGATTTCGAGAGTTTCGGTCGCTCCGTACGCCAGCTCGAGCGAGGGCGCGGAGGATACTGCTTTCCCGTGATCCGTGGCGATGGTGCTCTCCCAGTTCAGGTGAGCCTCCAGATCGCCCTTCGAGGCGGGACAGGCGTCGTCGGTGATGACAAACACACCGGCAAGCGTGTTAGCTGCGGCGCTCAACGCCGCTGCCGACACCAGGGCCGGCTTTGATAACTTGCTTATTTTCATGGTTGGTTTGAAGAAAAACGATGATTTAAGAAAATGAGATTCATTCTTATATGTCAACAAAAATTTTAAGATTCGTTCTCAAAAATTTTTCCCGGTTCCGGCGGAGTTGCCTTTCCGCGCGCGAAGGCGTTTACTGAAGGGCATGATTTTCGGAAACGCGAAAGGGCGCTTCGTCGCCTTCTGCGCCGCCTGCGCGCTGGCCTGCGCGGCGGTCGCGTGCTGGGGCGTCTTCGTCGAGCCGAACCGCCTGACGGAGACGCGGCTGCGCGTTCCCGTCGCGTCCTGGGCGGGGACGGACAAGCGCGCGCTGCTCGCCGTCGCGGGCGATTTTCACTTCGCGCCGGGCGACGAAGCCCGCGCGGAACGGATCGCGGCGGCGCTCGCGGCGGCGGATCCCGATGCCGTGCTGCTGCTCGGCGACTTCGCGAAGGGGCATTCCCGCGCGGCCTCCATGGAACCGCGCGAAATCGCGGCGCGGTTTCGAGAGCTCGCCGCGCGCGTTCCCGTCTTCGCCGTGCTCGGCAATCACGACGCCTACGTCGGATCGCGCGCGGTCGCCGAGGCGCTGCGCGAGGCGGGCGTCCGCGTTTTCGACGGCAAGGGCGCGTGCGTCGCGACGCTGCGGAACGGCGTGCGCGTCGCGTTCGGCGGCACGCTCGATCCTCACGGCTATTTTTCGGAGTTCGACGCGGACTGGGTGCCGCGCAGACCCGCCGAAGCGGGCGCGGAAACGCCTTTCGTGCTGCTTTCGCATTCGCCGGACGTGGCTCCGTTCCTGAACGAGACGGTCGATCTCGCCGTCTGCGGGCACACGCACGGCGGGCAGATCTGTTTTCCGGGCGGCGTTCCCGTCACGACGTCGTGCCGCGGCGTTGGGCGCGCCTTTCCCGCGGGGCTTTTCCGCGTTCCCGCGACGGGAAGCGCTCTTTTCGTCACGCGCGGCCTGGGCACGAGCATCGTTCCCGCGCGTCTTTTCTGCCCGCCGGAAATCGCCTTCCTCGAACTTGTTCCGTAAACGAATTTCCCCTTGAATGAAGCGGGAAGACGCCGCCTTTCCCGAAAAATTCTTGAAAAAAAAGAGGCGGCGGATTTATAACGCGCGCCGTCTCGTCGCACGGGAACGACGGCGGGAACGGATTGGGAAAACCCGCAGGCTCTACGACTGACCGTCGCGCATGTTCGGTTCGCCGCATCGGCGCGGCGCGTCCGAAACGTTTCCGTTCCCGAAAAACGCATCCTTTCCGTCATGAAATTCCTGAAACGCATTCCTTTCGCTCTCGTCGCGGCGCTGGCGCCTTTCGGCGTCGCCGCCGAACCCGCTCCCGCGACGGTGCCCGCGCCCGAACCCGCGCCCGCCGCCGTGCCGCCGCTGTCCGTCACGGACTTTTCGTTCGACGCGCCTTCGCGCTGCGCCGACCTGCGCTTTTCCGACGCCGTCGATTCCGAGGCGCTCCGCCGCGCGCTCAAGATCGTTCCCGCGGTCGATTTCAAGCTCGTGCCGCGCGGCGACGCCCTCGTCGGCGTCTTCGCCGACTACGCGCCCGGGACAAGCTACGAGATCTCCGTCTCGGGCGAGCTCGCGGGAAAACTCGCCGCGCCGAGCGGAAAAAGCCGGACGTTCTCCTTTTCCATGCCGGATCTGCCCGAGATTTTCGGCTTTGTTTCAAGCGGTCGCTTCGTCGCGCCGTCCGCGCCGGATTTCGCGCTGCCGCTGCAGCTGCGCAACGTCGCCCGCGTCAGCATCGAGACGCGCGAAGTCTATCCCGACCGCATCGCGGACTTCGTCGAGCGTCCCGCGTCGTGGGAGTGCTCGCGCCCGATCTTCAACGAAAGCGTCCGTCCGAAAATCGCCCGCAACCGCGCGGAAGTCTTTTCTCTGGAGCTCGAAAAAATCGGCGTCGCGCGCAGGCCGGGGCTGTATCTCGTCGAGGCGGGCGATCCCGATTCCTACTGGCGGCGGGAACGGCGCATCGTCGTCGTCACCGATCTCGTGATTCAGGCGGCGCGAAACGGCGACGAGGTCGCCGTCGTCGTGAAGAACATCTCCGGAAACACTCCCGTCGCGGGCGCGAAGGTCTCCGTCTTTTCGCGCAAAAAGCGCTGGGTCGCGGACACGAAGACGGACGCCGACGGCTTCGTGAAGCTGACGCTGCCGGAGCTCGCCGACCGCGAGGATTCGCCCTGGCTGATTCTCGCCGAGCTCGACGGCGACCGCACGTTCCTCTCGCTGCGCTCGCTGTGGGCGCGGCGCGGCGGGCGCGGCTTCGAGCGCCCGGGGGCGAAGGCGTACGTCTTCCCCGAGCGCGGCGTCTGCCGCCCCGGCGAGACGATGCGCATTTACGCGAGCCTGCGCGACGGCTCCGACAGGCGCGCGAGCGCCGGCGTTCCCGCGGAATTCGAAGTGCGGGCTCCGGACGGAACCCGTCTCGGCGGCGCTCTCGCCGTCGGCGACGAGTTCGGATTTTACCGCACGGAAATCGAAATCCCCGCGTTCGCGGCGACGGGCGGCTACCGCGTGTCGATGGGCATTCCCGGGCAGACGGAGCAGACGTTCGGGAGCGCGCGCTTCGGCGTCGCCGACTACGTGCCCGACACCTTCTCGCTCTCGCTCGCCTCGACGCGCGAGGACGGGCGCACGCGCGTGAGCGGGAACGCCGCGTATTACTTCGGCGCGCCACTCGCCGACGGCGACGTTTCCCTCGAACGCGAAACGTTCTTCACGGATTTCTCGCCGAGCGCGTCGGAGTTCGCCGAGTTCGAATTCGGCGCGCCGATGCCCGACGAGCCCAAGCGCGACGACGCGCCCGTGAAGACGCGCACGGACGCCGCGGGCGCGTTTTCCGCCGTGTTCGACGATCCGAAATTTCCCGCCGCCGCGACGCAGCCCCTCGTTTCCCGAGTGACGGTTTCCGCGTCGAGCGCCGCGGGTTCGCGCGTCGTCTCCGCGAAAACGTCGGTAAAAATTCATTACGCGAATTTTTATTTCGGCACGCGTGAGGCGGCCGTCGAGCCCGCGCGCCGCGTCTTCGAGGTGTGCGCGCTTTCGCCGGACGAAAAGCGCGTCGCGCCGACGGGCGCGAAATTCCGCGCCGCGCTGACGCGCCGCGAGTGGGGCTACGTCGTGCGCGAAAACGCGGAGGGCGTCGCCTCCTGCGAATGGCAGCGTCTCGACACGCCCGCGGGCGAAATCGCGTTCGACGATTCGGCGCGCGAAATCGCCGTGCCCGTGCCGAGCGCGGGCAGCTATCTTCTGGAAATCTTCGACGAGGCGGGAACGCGCCTGCACGCGCGCGAATTTTATCATTGGTTCGGCGAAACGGGTTCGCGTTCGGGAGACTTTTCGGACCTCGCGTTCACGTTCGACGCGGAGCGCTACGCGCCGGGGACGACGGCGAAGATTTCCTTCGAGTCGCCGTTCGCCGGCTCCGCCGTGCTCCTCTTCGGCTCCGAAAAAATCGAAGGCACGCGCACGTTTCCGGTCGTTCCCGGGAAAAACGTCTTCGAGCTCGCGGTGCCTGAAGGCACGTCGCTCGGCAGCCGCTTCTTCTCGGTGACGGTCTGCGGAAAAGTGCCCGTCCCCGGCTTCGAAAAGGGCGAGGAAATGCGTCGGCTTTTCGGCGTCGGATTGCTTCCGGTGGACCAGCGCGCACGGCGCATGCATGTTTCGCTGCGCGTTCCCGCCGTCGCGCGTCCGGGCGAAAAGGCGCCTGTGCGCGTCGAACTCGCGGACGCGGACGGGAAGCCGATCGCCGGCCGCGTGCAGCTTTGGGCGGTGGACCGCGGCGTGCTCTCGCTGAGCGCGTTCCGCACGCCCGATGCGTTTTCGTATTTCTTCGGCACATACGATTGTCCGTATGAATTCGGCGACGGCTACGGCTCGTTCTATCCGGTGCTCGCCAGGCGTGAGTCGCTGATCGGCGGCGGCGCGGCGTTGCGGAAATTCCTCGGCGAGGACGAAGAGGCGAAGCTCAGCGCCGTCGCGGTCGCGGAACCGATCGACGTTCCCGCCGAAGGCTTCGCCGAAACGACGCTCGACCTGCCGGATTTCGACGGCGGCATGCGCCTGATGGCGTTCGCGCTGGACGCGGAACGCACGGGCTCCGCCGAGGCGAATTTCGTCGTGCGCCGTCCCGTTTCCGTGAAGCTGACGACGCCGCGCGCGCTCGCTCCCGGAGACGAGTTCGACGCCGTCGCGGAAATCTTCAATTCCGACCTTCCCGACGGCGCGCTTTCGTGGCGTCTGCTCGTGAACGGCGCCGAAAAGGCGTCGGGAAGCTTCGGCGCGGTGAAGCGCGGCGAAAAGCGCGTCGCGCGCGAACGCCTGAAGGCGGACGCCGCGTGCGGCGCGGGCTCGATCGCGTTCGAGGTGCTCGACGCGGACGGGCGCGTCGTCTCCTCCGAGAAGCTCGGGCTGCGCGTGCGCGCGCCGATTCCGGCGGTCGATCGCGTCGCCGTGACCAAGCTTGAGCCCGGCGCGGAAGCCGCGTTCGCGAACGCGTCCGCCTTCGGCGAGGTCTCCGTCGGCACGCCCGCGCTCGCGGTCGCCGGCGCGCTGGAATGGCTCGGCGCGTATCCGTACGGCTGCCTCGAACAGACGGCGGCGGCGGCGTTTCCGCTGCTCGCGACGCAGGCGCTCGTCCGCGCCGGCGTGGTTTCCGACGGTTTCGCGGAAACTTCGGCGGCGAAGGTCCGCGCCGCGCTTTCCCGCATCGCGACGATGCGCTGCCGCGGCGGCGCCTACGCGATGTGGCCCGGCTCGTCGGAACCCTGGGACGCGGGAACGCTCTTCGCGTGCCACTTCGAGCTGGAGGCGGACGCGGCGGGATTCGCGCTCTCCGCGCAGCGCCGCGCGGAGCTGAGCTCGCTGCTTTTCGGGCGCGCGACGGACACGCGTTCTCCGCTGGCGGAGCGCGCCTACGCGCTTTATCTCGCCGCGTCCGCCGGAAACGGCAGGGCGGCGGA
This sequence comes from Candidatus Spyradosoma sp. SGI.093, assembly GCF_050314555.1. Lineage (NCBI taxonomy): Bacteria > Pseudomonadati > Verrucomicrobiota > Opitutia > Candidatus Spyradosoma > Candidatus Spyradosoma sp. SGI.093. The sequence continues at coordinate 85,311 of NZ_JBNPNH010000006.1, forward strand.
AGCCGCGAAGGCGCTCGCGCGCGAAGCGGAGACGGCGGGCGACGCGTTCTCGCGCCTGCTCGCGGGAGCGGCGTCGGTAAAATCCGGATACGCCGCCGAGGGCGCGAAGGAGATCGCCGCCGCCGCCGCGGACGTCGCCGCGATCACGCGCGCGCCGGGCTCGGGCGCGACGTGCATCGACTCGCCCGTGCGCCGCGCCGGCATCGCGCTGCGGCTGCTCTGCGAAATCGCGCCGGGCGACGCCGCGTGTCCGAAACTGGCGCGCTTCCTCGTCGAAAACATGCGCGCGAGCGGCTATTGGGGCACGACGCAGGCGAACGCGTGGGCGGCGTTCGGGCTCGCCGCGTTTCTCGCCGCGGACGGCGGCGCGGGCACGGAGAGCGCGCGCGTCTTCGTCGCGGGCGAGGAAAAGCCTTTCGCCGCTTCGATGAAGATCGCCGGCGGCAGTCCCGTCGTCGTGAGGAACACGGGAACGCGCCCGCTCTACGTCTTCGAGCGCACGCGCGAAACGCCGGAGCGCGCCGAGAACGTCGCCGCCGGGTTCACCGTCTCCCGCGAATATCTCGACGCGCGGGGCGAGCCCGTGACGTCGTGCGCGGCGGGAGATCTGCTCACGGTGCGCGTCCGCGTGCGCGCGGACGTCGCGTGCGAGAGCGCCGTGATTTGCGACCTGCTTCCGGGCGGGCTCGAAATCGAGGACGAGACGCTCGCGACGCGCGCCGCCGTGAACGCGCGCGGCGCCGAAGAAAAGGCCTCGGGCTTCCATGAGCGCGCGCGTGAACGCCGCTACGACCGCTTCCTCGCGTTCGGCGCGTTTTCGCCGACGCGCGGCGAAGACCGGGAGACGACGCTGCTCTACCGCGTGCGCGCGACGACGCGCGGCGTCTTCGCCGTGCCTCCGGTGCAGGTCGAATCGATGTACGACGCCGACTGCCGCGGCACGGGCGCGCCCGCCGTTCCCGTGTTCGAAGTGAAGTGAGCGCGCGTCCGCGCCGCCTTCCGCCATGGCGCCGTTCCCGAAAAGAGTCCGCAGAGCCGTCGCGATTTTTCTCGCGGCGGTCTGCGCGTGCGTGTTCGTCTTCGCGGCGCTTTGGGCGTGGGCGTTCCCGCGGATTTTCCGCTTCGACGACGCGCTGCTCGACGCGCGCTTTCCGGCGACGCTTTTCCGCGACCGCTCGGGAAATCCCGTCCACGTCGAACCCGGCGCGGACTGGACGCTGCGCTTTCCCGTGCCGCTTTCGGAACTGCCGCCGCACCTGATCGCGGTGACGCTCGCGGCGGAGGACCGCAATTTCTTCGGGCACGACGGCGTGGATCTGCGCGCGGCGGCGCGCGCGGCGTTTCAGCTCGCCGCGAACGGGCGCATCGTTTCCGGCGCCTCGACGGTGACGATGCAGCTGGTCGCGCTCGCCGAGGGGCGGCGGGAACGCTCCTTCGCGCGGAAGTTCGTGCAGATGTGCGAGGCGCGCGAACTCGAGCGGCGGAGGAGCAAGGAGGAGATTCTCGAGGAATATCTGAACCGTCTGCCCTACGGCGGAAAAATTTACGGCGTGGAGGCGGCGGCGCTCCACTATTTCGGGCATTCCGCGCGGGAGCTGACGCTCGCCGAATCCGTGATGCTCGCGGGCATTCCGCAGCGCCCGAACCGGCTGCGCCCCGACCGCTTTCCCGAGGCGGCGCGCGAACGCCGCGACCGCGTGCTCGCGATGCTCGTGCGGCAGGGCGCGCTTTCCGAGACGGAGGCCGCCGCCGTCGCGGCCGAGCCTCTGCGCTTCCGCGATTTTTCGCGTCCGGCGTTCCCGCGCGCCGCCGATCCGCAGTTCTTTCTCTGGCTGCGGGAACGCGAGCCCGGTCTGCGCGGCGACGCGCGCACGACGGCGGACGCGGCGGTAGGCGCCGTCGTCGAAACCGCCGTCCGCGCGGCGCTCGCCGAAAGCTTTTCCGTGCGCGACGGCGCGGCGGTCGTCGTCGAAAACGCGACGCGTTCCGTGCGCGCGTTTCTGGGCACGGCGGATTTTTCCGCGTCGCGCGACGGGCAGGTCAACGCGGCGCTGGCGCGGCGTTCGCTGGGCTCGCTGCTCAAGCCGTTCATCTTCGGCGAGGCGATCGACGCGGGGCTGCTCGTCGCGGACACCGTGCTCGACGATTCGCCGCTGACGCTCGCGGATTATCGTCCGGAAAATTTTTCGGGAACGTATCTCGGCAGAGTCTCCGCGCGGACGGCGCTGTCGAAATCGCTGAACACGCCCGCCGTGCGCGTGCTGCGCGCGCTCGGGCCCGAGCGCGTCTTCCGTTCGCTCGACGCGTTCGGCGTGCGTTTCGCGCCGGGGACGACGCCCGCGCGCGCGGGACTCGCGCTCGCGCTCGGCGGCGCGGAGACGAATCTCGTGCAGCTCGCCGAGGCGTACGCCGCGCTCGCCTGCGGAGGCGTTCCCGCGCCGCTGCGGCTGCTCGAAACGGACGCCGCCGCCGAGCCCGCGCGCGGGCACGTCTGGAGCGCCGGCGCGGCGGAAATGACGCTGCGCATGCTGCGGGAAACGCCGCTTCCGAGCGCGGAGCACCTGCGCGCCGCGTGGAAGACGGGAACGTCCAACGGTCTGCGCGACGCGTGGTGCGTCGCCGTGACGCCGGAATGGACGGTCGCCGTCTGGTTCGGCAACAAGAGCGGCGCGCCCGCGCCCGAGCTGGTCGGCGCAGAAATCGCCGCGCCCGTCGCGGGGCAGATTCTCGCGGCGCTTTACCGCGGGCGCGTTCCCGCGCCGTGGAACGACGGCGCGTTCTTCCGCGCCGAAAGGCTCTGCGCCGCGAGCGGACTGCGCGCGGGCGATTTCTGCGCGGAGACGCGGACGGGGACGGCGCTCGTCGGCGTGCCCCTGCGCGTCTGCGGACTCTGCCGCCCGACGGCGCGCCGCGCGGATCTTTCGCGGGAGACGAAAATCCTGGAGCCGCGCGGCGGCGTCTATCGGCGCGGCGCGGACGGCAGGGCGCGCTTCGTCGTGCGCACCGTTCCCGCCGAGGCGCACTGGTATCTGGACGGCGCCTACCTCGGCGTCCGCCGTTCCGGCTCCGCGCTCGAGCTCGCTCCGGGCGCGCACGAGCTTTTCGTCTGGCCGGGCCCCGACTTCGCCTCCGCGAAGCTCTCCCTGGACGTGAAGTGAGCGCGTTCCCGCTCAGTTCTTCGGCAGATCGACGTATCTGCCCTTGGAGATGTCCGAGACCGTCTTCGAGAGCACGACGAGCGCGAGCAGGTTGGGCAGCACCATCAGCCCGTTGAAGAAGTCCGCGAGCTGCCAGACGCATTCGACTTTCAGCAGCGTTCCCGCGACGACGCATGCGAGCACGACGGCGGAATAGAGCTTCACCCAGCGCCCGCGCGTGAGATACGCGAAATTCACCGCGCCGAAAAAGTGCCAGCCCAGAATCGTCGAAAACGCGAAGAAGAACAGGCAGACCGCGACGAAGACGCCGCCGAAGCCCGTGAAAAGCGAGTCGAACGCCGCCTGCGTGAGGTCGATGCCCGTGAGCCGCGCCGCGCCTTCTCCGAATTTCAGCGCGCCCGAGGTGAGGATGACGAACACCGTCAGGTTCAGAATCACGAACGTGTCGATGAACACGCTCAGCATCGCGATGAGCCCCTGGCGGTTCGGGTTCTTCACGGCGGCGCGCGCGTGCGCGTGCGGCGTGGAGCCCATCCCGGCCTCGTTGGAGAACAGCCCGCGCGCGACGCCGTAGCGGATCGCCTCGCGCACGGTCACGCCGAGCGCGCCGCCCATCGCCGCCTGCGGATCGAACGCGCCGACGAAGATCATCCGCACGGCTTCCGGGAGCGCCGCCGCGTTCGCCGCGATGAGAATCACCGAGCCGACGATGTACACGAGCGCCATCAGCGGCACGATGCGCACGACCGCCTTCGCCAGCCGCCGCGTGCCGCCGAAGAAGATTGCGCCCGCCGCGAGCGCGACGACGGCGCCGACCGCGAGCGCGGGAACGGGCAGGGCGTATTTTTCGAAAATGCCCGAAAACGCGCTGCCGATCGAATTCGCCTGCACCATGATGCCCGTGAAGCCGAGCGCGCAGCAGCAGCACACCGCGAACACGCCCGCGAGAATTTTCCCGAACGCGCCGCCGAACGCCTCGCGGATGTAATAGGCGGGGCCGCCGGTGATCTCGCCGTGCTCCTCGCGGCGGAATTTCTGCGCGAGCGTCGCCTCCGCGTAAACCGTCGCCATGCCGAAGAACGCGCTGACCCACATCCAGAAAATTGCGCCCGGTCCGCCGGAGACGATCGCCGTCGCCGCGCCCGCGAGATTGCCCGTGCCGACCTGCGCGGCGACCGCGGTCGCGAGCGCCTGCACGGGCGTCATTTCGCCGTCCTTCTTGCCGTCTTCGTGGCGGCGGAAAAGCACGCGCCAAGCGTCCTTGAACTTGCGCAGCTGAATGAAGCGCAGCCGGACCGTGAAGAAGACGCCCGCGCCGCAGAGCGCGAAAAGGAGCACCGTGCTCCAGAGCACGTCGTTGACTTCGGTGATGAAATTCGTGATTTCGGTGATCATGAAGGTGTCGTTTTGAGCGTTAAAAACCCACTATGCCCGCTTTCTCTTCCCGTGAAAACGAAAAATCTCGCGGCGGCGGGCGAGCGCGAGAAAATTTTCCCGCGAAACGAAACTTTCCGCGCGCGGGGGCGTTTGTTAAGCTACACGGAAAAAGTCATGACTTTCCAGAAAGCTGCATTCGCGGCGCTCGCCGCCGCCGTCGTTTTTTCGGTTCCGCGCGGGAACGCCGCGGAGCCCGAAGCGTCGTCCGCGCTTCCCTCGCGCGAGATCCGTCTCAAAGAAGTCACGGGCGAGGACGTCCGCCGCGTCGTGCGCGTCGGTCCCGCGCTGGCGCTGGGCGAGGCGGTGCCGCTGGCGCTCCGCAACAATCTCGGCGTCGCCGTCGCGCGGCGCGAAAAGGCGTCGGTCGCGGAAACGCCGAACGTCGCGCTCGCGGACTTCGATCCGAATTTTTCGTTCTCCTCGACTTACGGGAACACGGGCGACGCGTATTGGGAACGGCAGCGTTCGGGCGCGTCGGAGCAGAACTGGGCGAACCGCGCCGAGCTCTCCAAAAAATTCTCTTCGGGCGCGGAGGCGACGCTCTACGGCGCCTTCAACCGCGCCTACAACACGACGACGGATTTTTCGCCGGCGTCCGGAAGCGCCGTCGGGCTGGAGATTTCGCAGCCGCTGCTGAGCGGGTTCGGCGAGGAGATCAACCTCGCGCCGCTCGTCAAGGCGCGCAAGAACGTGACACAGAGCGCGCTTTCGCTGCGCAAGACGACGCTCGACCTGATTCTCGACGCGGAAGTCGCCTACTGGAATCTTTCGGCGAGCTACGCGCTTGTCGGCGCGCGGCTGAGCAGCCTGCGCCACGCCGAGTTCGTGCTCGAACAGGCGAAGAAACGGCGCGCGCTGAAGGACGCGACGAAGGAGGACGTGCTCCAGGCGGAGGCGGACGTCGCGTCGCGGCGCGTGAATCTCGTCGTCGCGCGCCAGTCCGTGCAGGACTGCGACGACGCGCTGCGCAAGATTCTGGGCGAGACCGGAGACGACGATTCGGGCACCTACGCGGTTGCGGAGCTTTCCGAGGACGTTCCCGCGGAGACGCGGACTTTCGCCGAGTGGATCGCCGCCGTCCGCGAGTTCGACATCGACGCGCAGATTCAGGAAATCGAGCGCGAGAAGGCGGAGCTGGACGTGCGCGTCGCGGCGGACGCCGACCGCCCGTCGCTGGCGCTCGTGCTCGGCGCGGAAGCCTCCGGCCGGGAAAGCTCGCCGGCGAAATCCGTCACGGGCGTCGCCGACCGCACGGGCTACGATCTTTCGGCGGGCATCCGCTTTTCGGTGCCGCTGGGCTTCCGCCGCGAAAAGGCGGAACTGCGCCGCGCGGAGCTCGCCCGCGAGCAGGCGGAAATCGCCGTCGCGCAGGCGCTGCAGAACGCGATGTTCGACGCGCGTTCGGCGTGGCGCGCTTCGGAGGCGGCGCGGGAACGCCTCGCCTCGGCGAAGGTCGCGCTCTCGATGCAAAAAGAGGCCTACGCCGGGCAGATCGCCCGTTACGGCGTGGGCAAGGCGACGATGACGGACGTGCTTTCCGCGCAGGACGCGCTGGAATCCGCGCGGCTCGACCTGATCCAGGCGGCGCTGGACGTCGTCACTTCGCGCGCGAAGGTGCAGCGGCTCGACGGAGAAATCCTCGCCGCCAACGGATTTTCCTGGCGGGAAATCGACGATGCGGAAAGCGCGTCCGCCGTTCCCGCCGCCGCCCGATGAACCTTTAAAAAATTTTTTCAGATGAAATCCTTTCAGTTCAGTTCAAGCATCTTCGCGGCTCTCGTCCTCGCGGCGGGAACGCTCGCGTTTTCCGCGTGCGGCGATTCCGTCGGCGGGAACGCCGTCCTGCCGACGGTGGAAACGGCGCTCGTCGAGAAAAAGACGATCGAGGAGCGGATCACGGTCTCCGGCTTCGTGAAGCCCGAAACCGTCACCGAAATCAAATCCGAGATTAACGGGCGCATCATCCGCATTCTCGTCGAGAACGGGCAGTTCGTCGAGCAGGACGAGCTGCTGCTGGAGATCGATCCGCAGACGTACCAGACGACCGTCGAATCCAACGACCGCACGACGCGCCAGCGCCGGCTCGACGTCGAAAAGGCGGAACGCGACATGCGCCGCATCAAGCAGCTTTACGAAAACGATTTCGCGACGGAACAGGAATACCTCGACGCCGTCACCGATCTGGAAAGCAAGAAGCTGCAGCTGGAAATCGCGCAGGCGGCGCTCGACAACGCGAAGATCGAGCTCGCGAAGACCGCGATCCGCGCGCCGCACGCCGGCATGATCTCCGACCTCGACGTCTTCGTCGGCAACGTCATCTCGGGCGCGGGATCGTTCTCCAACGGCACCACGCTGATGAAGGTGAACGACATGAGCAAGCTGCGCGTCGAGGCGGACCTGAACGAGATCGAGGCGAACAAGATCGCCGTGGGCGCGCAGACGAATCTCACGTTCGATTCGCTCCCGAAGACCGCGTTCTCGGGAACGGTCAACTACCTGTCCTCCTTCGGCGTGCAGGATTCGGCGACTTCGACGCTCTACAAATTCCCCGTGCGCGTGAACTTCACGACGGGCGGCGTGCTGGTGCGCCCGGGCACGAGCGCGAATCTCTCGATTCTCGTAGCGGACGCGGCGGACGCCGCCTGCGTTCCCGCCAGCGCGGTCTTCATCGAAAACGGAGTGCGCTACGTCTTCGTGAAGCGCGGCGAGCGCAAATTCGAGCGGCGCCCGGTGACGATCGGCATCGGCAATCTCAACTTCATCCAGATCACGGAGGGCGTGTCCGCCGGCGAAACCATCGCGACGACCCGGCCCTCGCACGGCGAAATCGTCTCGGCGGACGGCAAGCCCGTTCCCGCGGACGGCTCGCCGAAAAAGCGCGACGGCAAAGGCGGCGCTCCCGCCGGCGGTCCGCCCCCGATGTGAGCGTTTCGGCGCGCCGGAGAGGCGTTTTTTCGGGGAATCCGCGGGCGGGTTCCCCTTCTTCGTTCCGGCGGCGCCGCGGGCGATTTTGCGCTTGAAAAAACGCGCGGGAGCGCGCAGTCTTGGAAGCACTTTCGGCGCGCCCGCGTCGAAGGCGTTTTCCCCTTTTTTCAACTAAACCAACCAAAAATCATCCTAAAATCTATGAGCGAAAAGTGCTGCTGCTGTTCCTGCGCCTGTCGCATGCCTTCATTGGTGAAGAAATACCTGATGGCGGTGACGGGTCTCGTTCTCGTCCTGTTTCTGCTGGTCCACGTCGTGGGCAACCTGCAGATGTTCCAGGCGCCGGAAAAAATCAATACCTACGCGCATCTCCTGCACGCGTTGCCCCCGGTGGCGCTTTGGGGATTCCGCGTCGTCATCCTCGCCTGCATCGTGGTTCACTTCGGCCTGGCGATCAAGCTGAAGCTGGAAAACCTCGCGGCGCGCGGGAACGAACCCTACGCGGTGAAATCGACGCGCTACGCGGCGTGGTCCGCCCGCGCGATGATCGCCACGGGGATTCTGATTCTCGCGTTCATCGTGTGGCACCTGTGCCAGTTCACGATCTTCAAGGAAGCCGGCTGCCTTGCGGCTTATGAGAACGCGACGATGATTCAGGTCGTCGGCGGCAAGGGCTTCTTCGGCTACATGGGGCTTCACGGCGCCGAGGGCGGAGACGTGCTGCTCTACCCGGTGTTCGACGTTTACCAGATGGTGTACAACGCGTTCGCGAATCCGCTGATTTCGCTCGGCTACATCGTCGCGATGCTGCTGCTGCTCTCGCACCTTTCGCACGGCGCGCATTCCATGTTCCAGTCCGTCGGTCTGCGCAACGAAAAGCTGCGTCCGATCTTCCGCGGCGTCGCCGCGATTTACGCGATCTTCGTCTGCGTCGGTCTCATCGCCGTTCCCGCGGGCGTGCTTTCGGGCGTGATCAAGCCGAACCCGAACACGACGGCTCCCGTCGCGACGGTTTCCTGCCCGTTTTCCTGCGACAAGGGCGCCTGCGAAAAGGCTTCCTGCGGCGATTCCGCCTGCGGCAAGACCGAATGCGCCGCTCCCGAAGCGAAATGAACCGACAGAAAGGAGAATTTAAACCATGAGCAACATTCCCGAAGTTTCTTTCTCGAAAACCTGGAAAGCCTGCACGGACGACAAGAAGTTCGTCTCCGAAATCTCTAAGATTCCGGAAGGACCGATCGCGGGCAAGTGGAGCAAGCGCAAGTTCGAGCTCAAGCTCGTCAATCCCGCGAACCGCCGCAAGTATCACGTGATCGTGGTCGGCTCCGGCCTCGCCGGCGGGGCGTGCGCCGCGTCGCTCGGCGAAATGGGCTTCAACGTGAGCTGCTTCTGCTACCAGGACAGCCCGCGCCGCGCGCACTCCATCGCCGCGCAGGGCGGCATCAACGCCGCCAAGTGCTACCAGAACGACGGCGACTCCGTCTATCGTCTTTTCTACGACACGGTCAAGGGCGGCGACTTCCGCGCCCGCGAGGCGAACGTCTATCGTCTCGCCGAAGTGTCCAACGCGATCATCGACCAGTGCGTCGCGCAGGGCGTTCCTTTCGCACGCGAATACGGAGGAACGCTCGCGAACCGCTCGTTCGGCGGCGCGCAGGTGTCCCGCACGTTCTACGCGCGCGGCCAGACGGGGCAGCAGCTGCTCCTCGGCGCGTATTCCGCGCTCTCGAAGCAGATCGGTCTCGGCACCGTGAAGATGTACAACCGCCACGAAATGATGGATCTCGTCATCGTGGACGGCGCCGCGAAGGGCATCGTCACCCGCAACATGGTGACGGGCGAAATCAAGTCCTGGAACGCCGACTGCGTCGTGCTCTGCACGGGCGGCTACGGGAACGTGTTCTACCTTTCGACGAACGCGCAGGGCTGCAACGTCACGGCCGCGTTCCGCGCCTACAAGCACGGCGCCGGCTTCGCGAATCCCTGCTACACGCAGATTCACCCGACCTGCATTCCCGTCCACGGCGAACAGCAGTCCAAGCTCACGCTCATGTCCGAATCGCTCCGCAACGACGGCCGCATCTGGGTGCCGAAGACGCGCGAAATGGCCAAGCTCGTCCGTGAAGGCAAGCTGAACCCGAACGACATCAAGGACGAAGACCGCGACTACTATCTGGAGCGCAAGTATCCGAGCTTCGGCAACCTCGCGCCGCGCGACATTTCCTCCCGCGCCGCGAAGGAAGCCTGCGACGACGGCCGCGGCGTGGCGCCGACAGGCTACGGCGTGTTCCTCGACTTCTCCGACGCGATCAACCGCCTCGGCGAACAGACGATCCGCGAGCGCTACGGCAATCTTTTCGACATGTACGAAAACATCACGGGCGTCAATCCGTACAAGAACCCGATGCAGATCTTCCCGGCGTCGCACTACACGATGGGCGGTCTGTGGGTCGACTACAACCTGATGTCCACGATTCCGGGCCTGTTCGTCGGCGGCGAAGCCAACTTCTCCGACCACGGCGCGAACCGCCTCGGCGCTTCCGCGCTCATGCAGGGGCTTTCCGACGGCTACTTCGTGCTCCCGGCAACGATTCCGGACTACCTCGCGAAGTGCGGTCTCAAGGGCGCGCCGAAGAAGGAAGACCATCCCGAATACGCCGCCGCCGAAGCCGCCGTGCGGGAACGCATCGACAAGCTCATGGCGGTCAAGGGCGACAAGTCCCCGCGCTTCTTCCACCAGAAGCTCGGCCACATCATCTGGGAAAAGTGCGGTATGGCGCGCACGAAGGAAGGCCTCACGGAAGCCATCGCCGAAATCAAGGCGCTCCGCGAGGAATTCTGGAAGCACGTCCGCGTCGTCGGCGAAAAGAACACGCTGAACGTCGAGCTCGAACGCGCCGCCCGCGTGGCGGACTTCCTCGAGTTCGCCGAGCTGCTCTGCCTCGACGCCCGCGAACGCGACGAATCCTGCGGCGGTCACTTCCGCCTCGAACACGCCACGGATGAAGGCGAAGCGCAGCGCGTGGACGAAAAATTCGCGCACGTCGGCGTCTGGGAATTCACCGGCGACGGCAAGGATCCCGTCCGCGTGCAGGAACCGCTCGTCTACGAAAACGTCCACTTCGCGACGCGCTCGTACAAGTAAGAGACAGAAGGTTATCGCTTAAAGCTTAAAGAAAAGGAACAAGACAATGTCCGAAGACAAAACCATTTCTCTCACCATCCGCGTTTGGCGTCAGAAGGACGCGAAGTCGCAGGGACATTTCGAGACCCACAAGGTCTCGAACGTCTCCACGGGTTCGTCCTTCCTCGAAATGCTCGACATCCTCAACGAGGACCTCGTCGCGCAGGGCAAGGAACCGATCGCGTTCGACCACGACTGCCGCGAAGGCATCTGCGGCATGTGCTCGATGACGATCAACGGCATGCCGCACGGCCCGCTCCCGGGCGTGACGACCTGCCAGCTGCACATGCGCCACTTCCGCGACGGCGAAACCGTCACCATCGAGCCGTGGCGCGCGAAGCCGTTCCCGGTCATCCGCGACCTCATCGTGGACCGCACGGCGTTCGACAAGATCATCCAGGCGGGCGGCTTCGTCTCCGTCCGCACCGGCTCCGCGATCGACGCGAACATCATGCCGATCCCGAAGGAAGTCGCCGACACCGCGATGGACGCGGCGGAATGCATCGGCTGCGGCGCCTGCGTCGCGGCGTGCAAGAACGCCTCCGCCATGCTCTTCGTCTCCTCGAAGGTCACGCAGCTTAATTCGCTCCCGCAGGGCAAGCCCGAAAAGGACCGCCGCGTGCTCGCGATGGTCAAGGCGATGGACGACGCCGGATTCGGCAACTGCTCCAACCTCGGCGAATGCCAGGCGGTCTGCCCGAAGGGACAGACGCTCGACTTCATCGCCAAGATGAACCGCGACTACGCGGTCGCCACGGTGAAGAAGCTCTTCAAGTCCACCGGCAAGAAGCACAAATAAGCGTTCCCCCGAGAACGCCGGAAGAGCGTTCCCGCGATTCGTTTCGCGGGAACGCTTTTTTTTTTGCGCGAAAACCTTTGCGTTTTCGGCGGGGAGGCGCGAACATCGCCGCATGAGAATCACAGGCGGCACGGCGCGCGGCATTCCGCTCGAACTCCCGAAACGCGGAGAAATCCGTCCGGCGACGGACTACATCCGCGAGGCGGTTTTTTCCTCGCTCGGCGACCTGCCGCAGGACGCGCGGGTGCTGGACGTCTTCGCGGGAACGGGCGCCTACGCGCTCGAAGCGCTTTCGCGCGGCGCGCGCTTCGCGGCGCTCGTGGACAGAAATGCGGCGGCGACGGCGGCGCAGAAAAAGAATTTCGCCGCGCTGAAGAAATCGCTTGAAGCCGCGGGGAAGGGCGTTCCCGCCGTGGAGTTCTTCTCGCTCGATCTGCAGAAGGACGCGCCGTTCCCGCCGACGTTCCCGCGCGCGGATCTGATTTTCTGCGACCCGCCTTGGGCGCTTTGGGGAGACGTGCGGATGGCGCGTTTCGTGGAGACGCTCGCCGCGCTCGCGGACGCGGAAACGCCCTGGGCGCGCGTCGTGCTGGAAACGCCGAGCGGCGTCGAGCCGCCGATTCCCTCCGGCTGGGAACTCACCAGGCGCATCGGCAAAAAAGGCAAAGACCAGCCCGCCGCCTCCGTCCTCCGCCGCCGCGCCGGCTGACGCGCGGCGTTTCCGGGCTCGGCGACGCCCATGCCCGCCGAGCCCGTGACGACGAGATTCTCCGCCCCGTCGCCGAGCTTCGCGAGCGCGTTCCCGGCGATCAGCACGGGCGTCTATCGCTACCCGCTCGAAGCGGCGACGGCGATCGCCGTCCGCGAAGTCCGCGCGTTTCTCGCGGCGAACGCCGTTCCCGCGCGCGTCGTCTTCGTCTGCTTCGGCGCGCGCGTCCGCGCCGCCTACGAAGCCGCGCTCGGCGGTTTCGCCGCGGATGAGCACAGATGAAACGAGCGTCCTCGGGAACGCGTTTTCGGCGGCAATTGCGCCCTTTCAGGGCGCGTCGGATTGTTTACGGTTTCGTAGGGTTGCGCTCGCTTGCCCTACGCTGAGCAATCGTCGCCCCGTCGGGGCTCGGAAATTGCGCTCGTCCGCGGGAAAAACGCACGCTGCGGGAACGAAGGCAGGAATGCCTTCGTTCCCGAGAAAAACTTCCTTTGACTTCCTTTTGACTTCGAGGTTTTCTTCGCGGCCTTTGCGGTTCCCGACAAAAAAGCGTTCCCGCGAAACGGATCGCGGGAACGCTCTTCTTTAAGCTTCAAGCCTTAAACTTTAAGCTCTTTTCGCCTTATTTCTTCGGAATCGCGGGGAGGGACGCCGCCGCAATCGCCTGGCCGTGGCGCTTGGACTTTTCGTCCGGAACGACGAGGTTGATCTTCAGCTCGGGGAACTCCGCCTTGAGGACTTCGTTCGCCTTGTCGATGATGATCGTGCCGCCTTCGCCGGAGGTCACGCGGCCCATGATGAGCAGGTTCTCGTAGTCGTAGAACTCCGCGAAGTGCGCCAGCGTGTAGCCGAAGCAGATGCCGATCGCCTCGTACACCTTGCGCGCGCGCGGGTCGTTCGCCTTCATGAGCTTCTGGAGCTCTTCGAGCTTTTCCGGGAGCTTCATTTCGTCCGGCAGCTGAATGCCCGCGAGCGGAATGAGTCGGCCCGTGCCCTGCTGCGAGAAGTACTGCACGCCGCAGCCGAGGTCGCCCGACCATTCATCCGCCGGGCCGTTTTCGCGGTAGTCGACGGGAACGAACGCGAGCTCGCTGAGCCAGTTCGTCATGTGTCCGTTCATGTCGACGTAGCCGGCGGCGACGGACGTTCCCATCGCGACGCCGAGCACGCCGTTCTTGTTCAGGCTCATGGCGCCGGCGAGCGCGGTGACGTCGCCGTCGTTCGCCACTTCAAACGGCACGCCCCATTCCTTCGCGATGTCGAGGAACATGTTCTTGACGCGCTTCTGATAGACTTCCGGGTCCTTCACGCCGCGGAACAGCGACGCGACGCCGAGGCGGTTGTTGATGATGACGCCCGCCGAGGAGCCGCCGATCGCGTCCACGTGCGGCAGGTGCGCCGCCGCGAGCTTGAGCGAATGCATGATGCCCTGGTAGTGGTAGTCCGGATCGCTTTCGAAGTACGGCGACCACTTGACTTCTTCCGAGAAGACGACTTCGCCGTTGACGACGGCGGCGCACTTGCGGTCGGAACCGCCGAGGTCGAAGCCGATGCGGCAGCCGTCGAGATTGCGGCCCAGCGGGAGCGCGGACGCGGCTTCCTTCGGGAGTCCGGCTTCATCGACGACGACGACTTCGATGCCCTTTTCGAAATTCGTCTTGAAGAACTCGTAGTCGAACGCGCGTTCGCCGTTCGGCGAGTACACTTCGGCGAGCATCTTCGCGATGCACGGCGCGTATTTGCCGCAGACGTAAATCTTCGTGCCGCCGCGCGCCCAGAGCATGAACTTCACGATGCGCTCGACGTACGTCTTGTTCAGCGGAGCGAACTCCGGCGTGCACGGCAGGCAGACTGTGCGGAAGACGGAGGCCGTGCCGTCCGGGCGTTCCAGCCCGAGGGCGAGCGGAGCCGCGTCCGCGGTCGCCGCGGCGAGTTTGCGGTATTCCTTGTTCCACAGCACGGCGGGAACGAAGGCGGGATCGATTTCGGGAACGAATTTGGGAGAAACTTTGATCATGGAGTAAAAGGTTTTGTCGGATTAAAATTCAATGAACGGCGAACAACGAATGATGAATAACGCATTGCCGAAATTTTTGCGCAACGCAAAAACAGGAACGAATCATTCACCATTCGTTATTCTCTGTCCGTTGTCTTAGAGTTTCGCGGCGGCGGCCTTGTCGAGGACGAAGACGCAGTTGTCGTGATTCTGCAGCCAGCTCGCCGGGCAGTTTTCGCTCGGCGCTTCGCAGACGGAGCGGTGAATGATGTCCGCCTTGTTGTCGCCCCACGCGAGGAGGACGATCTTCTTGGATTCGAGAATCGTGCCGACGCCCATCGTGACGGCGGAAGTCGGGACTTCCTCGATCTTGTCGTGGAAGAACAGGCGCGCGTTGTCCTTGATCGTCAGCTCGTCGAGCTTGACCTGGTGCGTGCGCGTGTCCGCGGCGCAGGGCGGTTCGTTGAAGCCGATGTGGCCCGTGCGGCCGATGCCGAGAATCTGAATGTCGATGCCGCCGGCGGCCTTGATGTCCGCGTCGTACTTGGCGCACATTTCGGCGACCTTGTCGGCGGGAACGGTTCCGTCCGGCACGTGCGTCTTGGCCTTGTCGATGTCGACGTGGTCGAAGAGTTCCGTGTTCATGAAGTAACGGTAGCTCTGGTCGTGCGTTCCCGGCAGTCCGTAGTATTCGTCGAGGTTGAAGCTGGTGACGTTCTTGAAGCTCAGCCCTTCCTCCTTGTGCAGGCGGATGAGTTCCTTGTAGAGAACGACCGGCGTCGAGCCCGTGGCGAGCCCGAGAACGGCTTCTTTCCCTTCGGCCGCGCGGGCGCGAATGAGAGCCGCGATTTCGGCGGCGACTTCCTTGACGGCTTCTTCCTTCGCAGGATAAACCTTAACAACGATTTTTTTGTTCATGATTTTTGGATATGTTGAGATTTGAAACGATAAAGATTGGTTCTTGCGGATAACGGGGTGAAACTTGAAAAAACTTAGCACACGCTCCCGCCGCGGTCAACGCGGAAACGCCGCCGCGGGAGCGCGCGGGCGCCTCAGCCCTTCAGCGCGAAGCGGCGCACGCACTCCTTCGCGAGCGCGTCGTAGGCGAGCGCGCCGGAGCCGTTCGGGTCGTAGTCGAAGATGCTTTTGCCGTAGCTCGGCGCCTCGCCGAGACGGACGGAGCGCGGAATCTTGCTCTTGAAGACGAGCTGCGGGAACGTCTTGGCGACGTCCTCGACGATCGCGCGGGAAAGGTTCGTGCGCACGTCGAACATCGTCATCAGAATTCCGCCGATGGAAAGTTCGGGATTGTTCCCGGAATCGCGGATGCGCTCCACGGTTTCGAGAATTTGGCTCAGCCCCTCCATCGCGAGGTATTCGCACTGCAGCGTGATCAGCAGAAAATCCGCGGCGACGAGGCTGTTCATCGAGAGCATGCCCAGCGACGGCGGGCAGTCGAGGATGATCGCCGCGTACTTCCCGCCGTCCTTCACGGGCTTGAGCACGTCGCGCAGCGCGCCGAGGTAGTCGTCCTTGCGGAGCTGGAGCAGCTCGGACTCGATCGCGGCGATGTCCGCCTCCGACGGAATCAGGTCGAGATTCTTCGTTCCCGTGGGAATGATCTTGTCCTGCGCGGACGCCTCGCCGAAGAACGTGCCGTAGAGGCTGCCGCCGACTTTCTTTTCGACGCCGAGCGCGCTCGTCGCGTTCGCCTGCGAATCCAGATCGACGAGCAGCACGGGAACGCCGCGGCGCGCGAGCCCGCAGGAGAGATTCACGGCGGTCGTCGTCTTGCCGACGCCGCCCTTTTGATTGGCGATGGAAAAAATTTTGGTGGTCATGATGCGAATGGCGCGTGGCGCGTATGAGTCTCCCATTCTGAAGCAAACCCGCGGGAACGCGCAATTTGAAAGTGCGCCGAAATTGCCTCGAAGAAGGAAATCCTTTAGAGTGGTCGGCATGAAACGGGCTTTCTTTCAGGCGGGCGCGGTCTTCGCGCTGTGCGCGGCGTGCGTTCCCGCGGCGCGGGCGATGCTCGCGTCGAACGGCGGCGTCGTCTCCCACAACACCGATCCGGGCACGGCGGGAACAGACATCTCGGAACTCTGGAACCGCACGGCGTATCTCAGCGCGGGAACGGGAACGTATCTCGGGCAGGCCGCCGACGGTACGCGCTGGGTGCTCACGGCTGCTCACGTCTCCTCGCTTTCGGGAACGATCACGGACACGAGCGGCGCGACGCATGCGCTCGATCAGGACGCGTCGGTTTCCGCGATCCGGCTGATAAATCCAAACGGCGGCGCGGCGGACCTCAAGCTCTTCGCCGTGACGCCGGGCAACGACGCGACGGCGGCGTATCTCGACGCTCTCGGCTCCGTCGACGTCTTCACGGGAACGCTTTACACGAACACGCCGCTTTGGGTCGTCGGCACGGGGCAGTCCACGGAGCTCGGCGGCAGCTTCAAGAGCGGCTATAAGCGGCAGAAGCAGTGGGCGGAATTCTGCGCGGACGACACGGAGACGGTTTCCGGGGATCCCTGCATCGTCGAAACGTTTTCCAGGTCGGGCGCGAGCGTCCAATGCACGAATCAGGATTCGGGCAGCGGCGCGTTCGTGAAGAACGGCGACGTCTGGGAGCCGGTCGGCGTCGCCGTCGGAGTCGGCGGGAACGGGAACACGACGAAAATCGGTTTCGTCGAGGACGCGACCGCCGAGAACCCGGCGGTTTTCGCGACGTACTTCATCGACCTTGCGCCCTACGCGGAACAGATCCGCGCGATCATGGCGATTCCCGAGCCCGGCGCGTTTTCGCTCTTCGCGGGAACGCTCGCGCTCGCCTTCTGCGCCTCCCGCCGCCGGCGCCGCTGAAGCCCGGCGCGCCGAAACGGGAATTCCCGCGCGAAGAGCCCGCCTCCCGCGCTCAGCGGGCGAAGGTCTTCAGCGGGTCGGCGAACGCCGAAGCCGTCGAGTACTGCTTCGGCAGCTTTTCGTAGAACATTTCCGCGCGGTCGATGATGTTCGAAAGGTTCTTGTAAACCTTGCGCATCATTTCCAGCAGTTCGAGATAGCGGACGCTGACCTGCGGCAGGCAGGTGCCCTCGCCGACGCGCGCCATGTGGTCCGCCTCGACGGAATTCAGCATCTCCTTCATCTCGCGCTTCTTCGCCTTGGCGAGCGCGAGCGTTTCCGGAGACTTCTTTTCGAGAATCTTGATCGCGAAGTCGGCGACGGACGCGAGCGTCGCGTGCAGCAGATCGAACTCCTTTTCCGCCTTTTCGCTGAAGCGGTAATTGTTCTGGCGCAGCAGCTCCATCACGTCGCGGATGCCGGCGGCGAGGTCGCCGATGCGCTCGGCGTCGTTCGTGCAGTGCAGCAGCAGCGGGATCTGCTCCGCCTCGGCGGAGGTCAGCTGCGTCTGCATCAGCTTGGAAAGGTATTCGGTGATGTCCTTCTGGCGCTCGTCCACGTCCGCCTCGCGCTTTTCGAGCTGCTTGAAGACCGCCTGGTTCTTTTCGTCGTTCTTGTTGTAGAGGCAGAGCGTGCAGTCCACCATCTTCCAGGATTTCTTCAGCATTTTGCGGAGCGCTCCCGCCGTCTGCGCCAGCGCGACGGAAGGCGAATAGAGCAGGTGCGGCTCGAGGCGCTGATACTTGACGCGTTCCCGCGAGACCGGAATCGCCTTTTCGCAGATCTTCGCGAAAAGCGGAATGAAGCCCACGAGCACGAGCGTCGCCGCCACGTTGAACAGCGTGTGCGCGTTCGCGATCTGGCGCGGCAGATCCGCCTCGCCGGAAGACATCTTCTTCACCGCCCAGAAAAACACGGGATCGCCGTCGATCGTGAACCAGAACGTCGCCGCGACGATGAGCACGCCGAACACGTTGAACAGCGTGTGCGCGAGCGCCGCCTGCTTCGCGACGCGGTTCGCCGTGAGCGCCGCGAGCTGCGCCGTCACCGTCGTTCCGATGTTCGAGCCCAAAATCAGCGCCACCGCCGTGTAGAGATCGACGAGCCCGCTCGCGCCCAGCGCGATCACGATGCCCGAACACGCCGAGCTGCTCTGCATGATGAACGTCGCGACGATGCCCACGCCGATCGCGCCGAGCAGCGCCAGCGGCGGGATCACGCCGTCCACGGGAGCGCACCGGAACGTCTGGAAAAGCGCCTTGAAGCCTTCGTATTCCTGCAGCGCCTTCAGCTCGGTGCTCATCAGCGTCATGCCCAAGAAAAGGAAGCCCAGCCCGATGACCGTCTCGCTCCAGTTGCGGATCGGCCGCATCGGAATGAAGCTCAGCACGAGACCGAGAATAATCGACGGCATGATGATCCACTGAATGTCGAACGCCACGAGCTGCGCCGTGATCGTCGTGCCGATGTTCGCGCCGAAGATGATGCCGATCGCCTGCACGAGCGTGAGCAGCCCCGCGTTCACGAAGCCGATGACCATGACCGTGCTCGCGCTCGAAGACTGAATGACCGCCGTCACCGTCGCCCCCGAAACGATGCCGACGAAGCGGTTCGCCGAAAAAAGCCGCAACACGGTGCGCATGCGTTCGCCGGCGACCTG
This sequence comes from Candidatus Spyradosoma sp. SGI.093, assembly GCF_050314555.1. NCBI lineage: Bacteria > Pseudomonadati > Verrucomicrobiota > Opitutia > Candidatus Spyradosoma > Candidatus Spyradosoma sp. SGI.093. Next base: position 104,086 of record NZ_JBNPNH010000006.1, read on the forward strand.
ATGGAGCCCGTCGCTCATCAGTTTCATGCCGAAAATGAAGATCGCCAAGCCGCCGAAGACGTTCAGAAGGAGCATTGCCATGGAATGTATGCCTCGTATTTCTAAGTGTTGGTAAGAATCAAAAAGACTTCGGGAAGTTTCCCGTTATTCCGCCGAAAAGTCAAGGCGGCGACGAAATTCCGCCCGCGGGAACGCGAAAACGAACAGGGAGCTCGAGGATTTTGAGGGAGCCGATTCCGCCCCGCGCGGCTCCCGCCGAAGCGGAATTGAGGTTCCCGTCCGCGGATTTCGGCGGGCAGCGGGACGTTTACCCTCCGATAAAAATTCGCGAAATTCGTGCAATTCGTGGATTCAAAAAATCTGCGGAAGTCTGCGAGATTCGCGTGAGGAATTTCTGCGGGAAGGATTTCGGCGGGCAACGGGACGCTCGCCCTCCTTCGCGTTCCCGCGCGGGAAAATCCCGCCGCGAAGCGCTTTTCGCGCGGGGCGGATTTTGCGCGCTTGCGGGGAAAACGCTTTCAGTGCATGATTCGCGTTCAATCTATGCAGACGTTTTTTCTTCCGGAATTTTTCGCGAACACGCACGGAATGCTCTGGTACTGGGAGCAGTGCGACGGCGCCGCGCGCGTCGTCATCCTCGTCATCTTCACGCTGTCGATCTGGTCCTCCGCGTCGATCGTCGGCAAATGGCTCGACGTGCGGCGTTTCCGCAAGGACAACGCGCGCTTCGAGGCGCGGATTCTCGGCGCGAAGCTCACGCGGCTGAATCTCGAGCGGCGCCCGGGCGCGTCGCACTACGAGCGCGTCGCCTTCGAGGCGTGCCGCGCCTACGCGAAGAACGGCGCCGCCGTCCGCACCGAAGAGGACATCGAGATCTGCATCCGCCACGTCGAAAACGGCATTCAGCGCGGGCTCGCGCGCGTGATGGAGGACTACGAAAAATCGCTGCTGCTGCTGAGCTCCTTCGCTTCGGGCGGGCCGTTCCTCGGGCTGCTCGGCACGGTCTGGGGCATCATCATCACGTTCGGTTCGCTGACGGAGAAGGCGACCATCGCCCAGCTCGCGCCGGGCGTCGCGGGCGCGCTGTGCGCGACGCTCGCGGGGCTGGTGCTGGCGATTCCCGCCGTGTTCTGCTACAACTACCTGCTGTCGAGCACGAAAAAGCTCACGGTGGAGATCGAGGCGTTCGCGTCGCTGCTGACGGACCGCTTCGAGCTGGAGCTCCGCGAGGCGCTGCGCGACGGGCGCCGCGGCTCCGCTCCCGCCGCCGAACCCGTTCCCGCGCCCGCCGAGACGCCGCGCGCGCCCGCCGCGGGAACGTTCCGCAACCCCTACGCCGACGAAGCCGCGGACTGATCCCGTTCCCGCCATGTCACGCCGTTCCAGCAATTTCCGCAGGCAAAACGCCATCCGGGCGATGAGCGAGATCAACGTCACGCCGCTGCTCGACCTGTGCTTCTGTCTGCTGATCATCTTCATCATCGCGACGCCGGTGCTCGAGCAGACGACGCGCGTCGATCTGCCCGTCGCCTCCGAGAGCGTCGGCGCGCCGATTCAGACCGAGACGAAATACGCCGTCGTCGCGCTCGACCGCAGCGGCCGCTACTTCTTCGACGGCGAACCGATGCTGCCCGAGCGCCTCGCCGAAGAGTTCGCGCGCATCAGCGCCATGCCGGCGGAGGCGCAGCCCGTCGTCCGCGTCCGCGCCGACGGCTCGCTGATGGTGCAGCAGCTCATCTCGCTCTTCGATCTCGCGAAGAGCCGCGGCCTCGCCAAAGTCGCCTTCGACACGGAAATCACTCACGAAGCCCCCAAGCCTTGAACAGCCGCCTTTCCATGCCCGGACTCGCCGTCGCGCTCGCGGTTCACGCGCTCGCGCTCGGCGCGCTGCTGCTGATCGGCGGGGAAAACGACGCGGCGACGCCGTCCGACGCGGATCCGATTCTGCTGATGCTCGGCGGGGACGATCCGGACAAGGACGCCGGGCTCGCCGGGCGCGAACGCGGCCCCGCGCGCGGCACGGAAGACGGCGATCCTTTCGATTCGGAAGAATTTTCCAAACGCCTCGAAGCGCTCCGCGAGGAGAACGAACGCCTCGTCGCCGAAGAGGAGGCGCAGGCCGCCGCCGCCGCCGCGGAAGCCGCCGCGCGCGCGGAACGCGAACGCGCCGAAGCCGCGGAGAAAGCGGCGCGGGAAAAGGCCGCCGCGGAAAAAGCCGCGCGGGAACGCGCCGCCGCCGAAGCCGCCAAGAAAAAGGCGGAGGCCGCGAAGAACGCCGCCGCGGCGAAGAATTCCGGCGACGCCAAAAAGGTGGACATCCGTCAGCTCGTCAAAAACAACCGCAAAAACGGCGGCTCCGGAAAGAATCCCGGCGGCAGATCCTCCGGCGGGAACGCTCCCGGCAAACGCGTCGGCGAAGTCAAGGTCGGCGGCGGCGGGAACGGCAAGGCTTTCGGAACCGTGGACGGCACGGGCGGGAACGGCGGAGACGGCGGCGCGCGCGTCGCCGACGCCCGCGCGCTCTACGTGAAGGCGGTGCTGAAGCGCTTCGAAATTTTCTTCGACGACGTCGTCGCGCAGGAGCCGCTTTCGATTCCGAGCTCGATTACGGTGGACGTGCGCTTCACCGTGGACGCGCGCGGGAACGTGCGTTTTCTCGACGTCGTCGGCAGCTCGGAGGCGCAGGTGCGCGCGCGCGTCGAAAAGATCTTCCGCCTCGCGTTCCCGAAGCCCTTTCAGCCGCCGCCCGGCGGCGATCCGTTCACCGGACGCCTCAACGGCGTTTCCTTCGTCGTCGACTGAACCGAACACTTTCGCCCCGCCATGTCCGAAAACGCCTGGAACATCATCAAAATCTTCTCCGACCGCACGCGCCTGCGCATTCTGCATCTGCTCAAGCGCGAACAGCTTTCCGTCGGCGAGCTGCAGGACATCCTCGACATGGGGCAGTCGCGCATCTCGACGCAGCTCGCGCAGCTGCTCAAGCTCCGCGTCGTGACGGCGCGCCGCGACGGCAAAAAGACGTTTTACGCGCTCGCGGGAACGCTGCCCGAAAACGCGCGCGCGCTGCTGGACGCGACGCTCGCCGCAATCGCCGACGATCCCGAAATCCGCGCGGACGAGGCGGCGCGCGCCCGCGTCATCGAAAAGCGCACGGCGGCGACGCAGGCGTATTTCGACGCGATCGCGAAGCGCAACGGCAATCCCGGCGTGCCCGGGCGTTCCGACGGAGGCATCGTCCAGATGCTGCTTTCGCTCGTGCCGCCGCTCGTCATCGCGGACCTCGGTTCGGGGCGCGGCATCATTTCGCAGCAGCTCGCCTTCGCCGCGAAAAAAATCTACTGCGTGGACAATTCCCGGACGACGCTTTCCGAAGGGCGCGAGTTCATGAAGAAGCACGGCGTGCGCAACGTCGAATTTCTGCTCGGCGACATTCAGAAGGTGCCGCTCAAAAACGCCGTCGCCGACGTCGCGCTGCTCAGCCAGTCGCTGCACCACGCGGCGCGCCCGGACGTCGCGGTCGCCGAGGCGTTCCGCATTCTCAAGCCCGGCGGCAAGATCATCATTCTCGACCTGAACAAGCACCCGTACGAAATCGCGCGGGAACGCTATCACGACACCTGGCTGGGCTTTTCCAGAAACGAGATCGAAGGCTGGCTCGCCGCCGCGGGCTTCGCGAAGATCTCCTCGCTCGTCTTCCCCGCGGACGACGGAAAGATGAAGTTCGAGACGCTGTTCGCGCGCGGCGACAAACCCGAAAAATGATCCGCTCCGTTCCCGCATGAAAAACTTCGCGACTCTCTCCGAAGCGCAGGCGGCGCTCACGCTCAACGCGATTCCCGGCGTCGGCCCCGCGCTTTGCCGCCGGCTCGCGGACGCGTTCGACGGCGCGCTCGCGCCCGCGCTCGCCGCGTCCGCGGAAACGCTCGAAAAGATTCCCGGCGTCGGCAGGACGCTCGCCGCGAAGATTGCCGCGCACGAGCGCGAATTTTCGCTCGCGAAGGAGGAAAAGAAGATGCACGAGCACGGCTTCGAGTTCGTGCCGTTCTTCGACGCGCGCTTTCCCGTGATGCTGCGGGAAATCCCCGACGCTCCGATCGGCGTGTACGTGTTCGGGAACGTCGCCGCGTTGGGCACGCGCCGCGCGATCGCGATCGTCGGCACGCGCCGGGCGTCGCTCTACGGCTCGTCCATGGCGCGGAAAATCGCGCGGGAGCTCGCGCTTTCGCGCTGGACGGTCGTCAGCGGGCTCGCGCGCGGCATCGACACGGCGGCGCACGTCGGCGCGCTCGACGGGAACGGCGCGACCGTCGCCGTGCTCGGCTGCGGGCTCGACATCGTTTACCCGCCGGAGAATCTGGAGCTTTACCGGAAAATCGCCGAGACCGGCGGCGCCGTGATCAGCGAATTCCGCCTCGGGCGCGTCGCCGACCGCCGCACGTTCCCGCAGCGCAACCGCATCATCGCCGGGCTTTCCGCGGGAATGCTCGTCGTCGAATCCGACGAAAAGGGCGGCTCGATGCTCTCCGCCGGATTCGCGGCGGACTACGGGCGCACCGTCTTCGCGCTGCCCGGGCGCGTCGATCAGGACAATTCCCGCGGCTGCCACAAGCTGATCCGCGAGGGCGCGACGCTCGTCACCGGCGCCGGCGACATCGTCGAGGAAATGGAGAGCGTCGCCTCGCAGCCGAGCCTCGCGCTCGATTTCGGAGACGCGCCCGCGCGCGTTCCCACGCCGACTTCCGCGGAAATGTCCGCCGCGTCCGAAGCGCTCGCCGCGCTCCCGCCGGAAGCCGTCGCGATTCACGCGCTCCTCGCCGCGGGCGACGCGCTTTCGCCGGACGAAATCGCCGAGCGCGCCGACCTTCCCGCCGCCGCCGTGCTTTCTAATCTTCTCCTGTTGGAGCTGGAGCGCCTCGTCGCCCGCAAGGCAGACGGCACCTACGAAAAGACGCTTTAGAGGTTAAAGGTTAGAGGTTAAGGGTTAAAGGTTAGGGGTTAAAAAGGTTAAAGCTCTGGGCCGCGAGAGGAAAATCAGCGGGAAAAAGATTTTGCGGGGAGGCGCGGGAACGCTCATAGTGGCGTTTCCGTTTTATGTCCCGATTCGCCGCCATAGTCATCGCCGCTCTGTTCGCGCTCGCCGCTCCGTTCGCGGGAGCGCAGGCGATCAATCTCGACTCGACGCTGCGCGCCGCCGGCGCGACGGCGAACGCCTCGAGCGTGCCGGATCTGCGCCGTTGGAAGATCCGCGGCTTCACCATCGAGGCGCAGGACCGCAAGCCCTACGTCACGGTGAACGGAACGCGCGTGTACACGGGCTCGGCGATTTCCTGTGCGAACGGCAAGATCTTCATCCAGAAGCGCGACTGGGAAAAGCACGTCGCGCCGATCGTCGCGCCCGCGAAGACGGGCGTTCCCGCGGCGCGGAAAATCGTCATCGACGCCGGGCACGGCGGCTCCGATCCCGGGAAGATCCAGGGGAAGATGCGCGAAAAGGCGTACACGCTCGACGTCGCGAAGCGCCTCCAGCGCATTCTCAAGGCGCGCGGCTTTACGGTGGAGATGACGCGTTCCCGCGACGAGGCGGTGGATCTCGCGGCGCGCGCGGAAAAGGCGAACGCCGCGGGCGCGCATCTCTTCGTCAGCGTGCATTTCAACGCGGCTTCGGCGGCCTCGGCGCGCGGCGTCGAGACGTGGATGCTCACGCCCGTGGGCGAGGCCTCCTTCGCGCAGAAGAACGCGAAGACCGCCGCCGACGCCGGCAACCGCTTCGACGCGTGGAACCTGCTGCTCGCCTACAGGGTGCAGAGCGCGCTTTCCGGAAAGATCGACGCGGAGGACCGCGGCGTCAAGTGCGCCAACTTCGCCGTGCTGCGCACGCTGAAGTGCCCGGGAATTCTCGTCGAATGCGGCTTTTTCACGAACGCCTCCGAGGCGGCGCTGATCGCGACGACGAACCGCCGCGAGCAGATCGCCCAGGGCATAGCCGAAGGCGTCGTCGCCTACGCGGGCGCGCTCGACGCGCTGCGCGCCTCCGACGCGGGAACGCGCAAGCCGCGCGCCGCCAAACGCCGCATTCCGTCGCCCCGCCGATGAGTTCCCGCGAGACATCCTACGCGCACATGCTCGTCACGGCGGCGGGAACGGCGGGCTCGCGCGTGCTCGGGCTCTTCCGCGACCAGCTCACGGCGGGCTTCTTCGGCACGGGCGCGGTCGCCTCGGCGTTCATTCTCGCGTTTCAGATTCCGAATCTTTTCCGGCGGCTCCTCGGCGAAGGCGCGCTGACGAGCGCGCTCATGCCCGCGATGACGCAGGAGCGCGCCCGCGGCGGCGACGCGCGCGCGTTCCGCTTTCTCAATCAGGTGATCACGCGCACGGCGCCGTGGATGTTCGCGCTGACGTTCGCGTTCGCGGCGGCGGCGGTCGGCGTCGCGCTGCTGCCGGAAGAGACGCTCGCGCGGCTCGCGGAATTTTTCGGCGCGGGAACGGACGCGGACCGGCACCGCCTCGCGGCGTGGCTCACGGCGCTGTGCATGCCCTACATGCCGATGATCTGCATCGCCGCGCTCTTCACGGCGGCGCTGAACATGCTCGGCAGGTTCACGGTGACGGCGCTGAGCGCGATCTGGCTGAATCTCTCGATGATCTTCGCGCTCGGCGTGCTCGGCTGGCATTTCGGCGAAACGCCGCAGGAGCGCGTCGTCTGGCTCTGCGCGGGCGCGCTCTTCGGCGGCGCGCTGCAGCTGTGCGTTCCCGCGGCGGCGCTGTACCGCTCCGGCTGGCGGCCGCGCGTCGATTTCGCGACGACGGAATCGTGGGACGAACTCAAGGCGCTCTTCCTGCCCGCCCTCGTCGGCGCGGGCGTGCACCAGCTCAACATTTTCGCGACGCGCGCGCTCGCGTTCTTTCTCGAGGACCGCGCGCTGGCGGTCTATTACTTCGCGAACCGCGTCGTGGAAATTCCCGTCGGCATCTTCACGGTGACGATCACGACCGTCGTGTTCCCGCTGCTCGCGCGGCACGCGGCGGAGAAGCGGACGCGCGAGCTCGGCGCGACGTTCTCCTACGGGATGCGGCTGATTCTCGCGATCAACGTTCCCGCGACGTTCGGCATCATCGTGCTCGCGCAGCCGCTCGTGCGCGGCTTCTTCCAGCACGGCAACTTTTCCGCGGGCGACACGGCGCTGACCGTTCCCGTGCTGTGCGTCTTCGCGCTCGCCGTCCCGTTCTACGCGGTGAGCGGCATCGTCGGGCGCGCGTTCGCGGCGCTGAAGGACACGCGGACGCAGATGCGCGTGGGCGTCGCGACGTTCGCGCTGAATCTCGTGCTCGCGCCCGTGCTGGGCTGGCACTTCAAGGCGTGCGGGCTCGCGGCGGCGAATCTCGCGGCGGCGGCTTTTCAGTGCGCGGCGCTGCTCTTCGTGCTGCGGCGGCGGGAACGCGTGTTCTTCGCCGATCCCGTCGCGGAGCCGCTCGCGAAGGTCGTGCTGGCGTCGCTCGTGATGGCGGTCGCGACGGCGGCGGCGTGGGAGGGCGCGACGCGGCTCTGCGCGGGCTTCGCGTGGGGGCTGCTCGGCGCGTTCTTCATCGTCGTTCCCGCGGCGGTCGCGCTTTATTTTCTTTGCCTCAAGCTGCTGCGCTTCCCGGAATGCGACGAGCTGCTGGACATTTTTCTCAGGAAACTCTTAAAACGCAAAAAATCATGAAGCCTTCCCGCATGCTGATTTTCGGCGGCGCCGTCGCGCTCGTCGTCTGGCTTTCGGCGTTTCTGCTGCTCCGCGAGGGCGGCGATCCGGGCTCGCCCGCCGCCGCGCTCCCGCCCGAAAGCGCCGTCCCGCCCGCCGCGCCGCCGTCCGCGCCCGAAGACGCGCCGGAGCAGGGCGTTCCCGCGGAGCCGCCGCGGAGCGAGCCCGCCGAACCGACCGCGGGAACGCCCGTGCCCGTCCGCGTCGCGCGCATTCCGCGCCCGCCGCGCAAGGCGCTCAAGTCCTTCCGCGACGCCGGCGAAATCTGCGTGGACGCCGAGACCGGGCGCATGCTCGCGGGAACGAACGTCCGCCGCCGCTGCCCGCCCGCGAGCGTCACGAAGCTCATGACGCTCTTCCTCACGCTCGAGGCGCTCGACGCCGGGAAAATTGCGCTGAACGACGTCGTTCCCGCGAGCCGCCGCGCCTATTCGATGGGCGGCACGCAGCTCAATCTCGACACGGGCGAGCCCTGCCGGATCGAAGAGCTCATCTACGGGCTGATGCTCCAGTCCGCGAACGACGCCGCCGTCGTGCTCGCCGAAACCGTGAGCGGGAGCGTCGAGGATTTCGTCGCGGCGATGAACGCCAAGGCGCGCGAGCTCGGGCTGGACGACACGCGCTTCGCCACGCCGCACGGCCTGCCGCCGAGCCGGCGGGAACGCGCCGCCGGAGCCTCGCCCGACCTCACGACCGCCGAAGATCTCGCGAAGCTTTCCGTCGCGCTCCTCAAGCGCTTTCCGAACGCGCTGCGCTACGCCTCGACGATCACGCATCCCTATCCCGCGAACGAAAAACGCAAGGCGGTGATGTGGCTGAAGAATCACAACCGCCTGCTCGAAACCTTCGAGGGCTGCGACGGGCTCAAGACCGGCTGGACGAACGACGGCGCCTCCATCGTCACGACCGCCTCGCGCGGGAACCGCCGCGTGATCGCCGTCGTGCTCGGCGGGCTCGTGAAGAACGCCAAGGGCGAGATCGACGCGAAGACCTCGCAGCGGGAACGCAATCAGCGCGCCGCCGAGCTGATGTACCGCGGCCTGCTCGCGCTCGACGCGATGCAGTACGCGCCGACGCCGTTCCGAGAAAGAAAGTGACAGGAGCAGCGAACAATGAAAGCAGTGAACAGCGAACAATGAATAATGAATAACGCCTTGCGTTCGGCTTCGCCGAAAGGATTTTTCAATACTGTATTCATCACTGCGTTATTCATTATTCATTATTAATTATTAATTATCCGTTATTCATTGTTCGCTGTTCACTGCTCCTGTCGCTTTCCTCGGCGCAGTCGAACGCAATGAACCTCCATAACCTTCATAACCTCATAACCTCATAACCTCATAACCTTTTCCCTATGTTTTCCTTTCTCCGAAAAATCCTCCTCGCCGCGTTCGCGCTCGTCGCGTTCGCGGCTCCGCTCGCCGCGCAGTCCCGCGACTTCGGGCTGAAGCAGCTCGACGCCGTCGAGGCCGCCGCCGTGCTCGACGCCTTCCGCGCCTACCGCTTGCCGGCGGACTACTGCCTGCGCATCGAAATCGTCCACAAGCCGCGCAAAAGCGAGGACGAGACGCGCTACGCGGGAACGCTCTGGGGCACGAGCGACGCCGAAGGCGCTCTGCTGCGGCTGGACGTCGGCGCCGCGGGAATGCCCGAGAGCGAGCGGAAGCGCTTTCTCATCCGAAGCGGAAAGACGCCGGGTCTGTGGACGCTCGGCGCCGCGGGAACGCCGGAAAAAATCGACGCCGCGGGAACGCGCCCCTTCTTCAGCGATCTCGTCTTCACGCCCTTCGACCTGCAGACGCCGTTTCTCTTCTGGGAAAAATACGAATACGACGGCACGCGCCGCCACCGCGCGCGCCCGGTGCACTTCTTCAAAATGTTCCCGCCGGAGGATTTCCGCGAGAAGATCGACGCGGAAATCGGCTCCGTGCGCATCGGCTTCGACCGCGTGTACAACGCGCTCGTCGTCGCCGAATCGCGTTCCCGCGACGGCGAAAAGCTCAAGACCTTCACGCTCGGCAGCATCCGCAGGACGCAGGGGCTCTACATGTTCAAGGAACTCGAGCTGCGCGACGAAAAGACGCGCGACCGCGACACGCTCGTCGTGCGTGCGGCGGCGCTGCGCCTGCGCTTCGCGCCCGAGCTGTTCACGCCGGAATTCCTCGCGAAGCCGATGCCGAAAATTCCCGAATCCCTCTTCGAAAGCGCCGACTGAGGCGCGCCTTCAGCGGCGGAAGAGCCACGCCGCAAAGAACGTCGCCGATTCCGCGACGACGATCGCCGCGCCCGCGGGAACGCCTTCGAACCAGTACGACGCGTAGAGTCCCGCGAAGCCCGAAAGCACCGAAAAGACCGCCGCGAGCGTCGCCGTCTTTCCGACGGATTTCGAAAGCAGATTCGCCGCCGCCGCGGGAATGACGAGCAGCGCCGTCGTCAGCAGCGCGCCCACGACGCGCACCGACGAGACCGCCGCGAGCGCGACCAGCACGAGAAAAAGCGTCTGCATCAGGCGCGGGCGCGCTCCCGCCAGCCGCGCGTATTCCGGGTCGAAGCTCGCGAGCTTCAGCGGCGCGCGGAAGACGGCGAAGAACGCCGCGACGGCGAGCGTCGTTCCCGCGGCGAAGAGCAGGTCCGTCCTCGTCACGCCGAGCACGCTCCCGAAGAGCAGGCTCGAAAAATCGCGGAACGACTGCGTGCGCGTCATCAGCAGAATGCCCAGCGCGAACATGAACGCGAGCACGACGCCGATCGCCGCGTCTTCGGACATGCGCCGCCGCGTCGAAAGCAGCCCGACGCCGAGCGCCGTCGCCAGCGCCGCCGCCAGCGCGCCCCAATAGAGCGAAACGCCCAGCAGCGCCGCCGCCGTCACCCCCGGCAGAATCGTGTGCGAGAGCGCCGAGGCGATGAACACGCTGCGCCGCAGCACCACGTAGGTGCCCAGCATCGCGCTGCCGACGCCGATGAGCGCGACGCTCGCGAACGCGTTGCGCATGAAGTCGAATTCGAAAGGCTCCAGAAACCAGTTGAGCAGCGTCTCCACGTCAGTCGAGCTCCACGAAACGTTCATGCCCGCGGCAGGCGCGCACAGTGCGCAGCTGCCCGTCGCGGATCTCCAGAATGCGGTCGAAATGCCCGAGCGCGTCGGCAAGGTCGTGCGTCGCCATCACGAGCGTCAGCCGCCGCCCCTCCGCGCCGAAGAGCGTCTCGTCCATGACGTCGCGGGAACGCGCGTCCAGCCCGACGTAGGGCTCGTCGAGCAGCAGCAGGCGCGCCTCCTGGCAGAGCGCGCGCGCGAGCAGGGCGCGCTGCTGCTCGCCGCCGGAAAGCTCGCCCGCGTTGCGCGAGGCGCGGTCGGCGAGGCGCAGCTTTTCGAGCGCGGCGTCGGCGTGCTCCAGGTCTTCGCGCGAGACGCGCGCGGGAAAGCGCTTGCGCACGCAGCGCCCGAACGCGACCAGCTCGCGCACCGAAATCGGGAACGTCCAGTCGATGCGGCTGCGCTGCGCGAGAAAGCACACGTCGGGCTCGCCCGCGCGCGCGCGCCGCCCGAAGACCGACGCCGTTCCCGCGAGCGGCTCCAGCAGCCCCGCGAAAGTCCGCAGCAGCGTGGACTTGCCCGCGCCGTTCGCGCCGACGAGCGCCGCGCGGCATTTCTCCGGAATCGCGAGCGAGACGTCAGTCAGCACCGCGGCGCGCGTTCCCGCCGGCGCGACGGCGAGCCCCCGCGCCTCGAGCGCGGGAAAGACGGGAACGAATCCGGAAAAATGCGTCATGCGGACAATTAAAAACGGAAAACGAAAAACGGAAAGCGGAAAAACGCGTCCCCGCCCCACCCCTCGGTTATGCAGACCGTGGCAAGCCCGAATTTTTGACCACGGAAAACACGGAAAAACACGGAAATTTAGCGGAGAGGCGACATTCCTGTCGCTTCCTCGAAATCCTCCAGCAGAAATTTTTCCCGCAAAGACGCCAAGACGCAAAGATTTTTGGAGAAATGACGCGGTTTTCACGGGAACGCCGGTCGAAATTCGTGAAAATTCGCGTCAATTCGCGCTTAAAAACTTTCCTTAACTTCCTTTGACTTCGCGGTCGAAAATCTTCGCGTTCTTTGCGTTAAAATCAGACTTGTATTTTATAGTTTTACAGTTTCCTTTATTCATGCGGCTTGCAGGGCGTTCCCCCTCGGTCTGCATACCCGTACATAATCACCCCAAAATTTCCCCGAAAACCATGTTTCGTCTCGAATACGTCACGGCGCTCCTCCGCAGGATTTCACGCAAATCCCGCGAAACCGCGCCGTCCGCGTTCCCGCCGAACTCTCCCTTTCAAAATAACAACTAAAACTGCACAACACATGAAATCCTCAAAATTATTCCTCACCTCTCTCCTCGCCGCCGCCGCGATGAGCCTTCCCGCGTATGCAGAAGAAGTCGCGCTTACGAACGGGCAAAAGACGACCCTGGCCGTCGGTTCCGGAGTCGCCGGCGCCGGAAACACCTACACGTACACGGCTCCCGAAGAGGGAACGACGGACAACGGCGGGTGGCTTTGGCTGGGTGATCTTGGAGGCACCGGAAATGTGGCGTTGGGTTCCGTGGAGTCCAATATGGCGTTGTCTGGAAGCGGGCTACTTGTCCTTGGTTATCAAGGCGGCAACGGCAGTGCCCCCACGTATACTTTTGATTTCGCCAACACGGACGCGTCCGCATTTTCCGGCAAGTTCGCGGTCGTCAACGAGTGGAACAACAGCACCGTCGCAAAATTGTCCGGAACGAGGTGGAGCAACGTCGAGTACGTTTTCGCCGGCGTGTCGCGGGAACAGAACTGGGTGACGAAGCGCATGTACAACGACATTTCGCGCGGATACGATACCTTGGCGCTCCAAGGCGCGACGACTCTCGCCGGCATCACGGGCACGAGCAAGGGGTATGTTCCGACGGGAGAAGGCGTCGCCGCCGGAATCGGCAACATCAACCTGCGGGAAGCCGTCACGGTTGCGACTTCCGGCACAGTTCTCAAGCTCGCGGGAGCGGGAACGTATGAATTTTACGGGAAGGTCGGAACGGCAAGCGAGAAAGTCGGTATCGCGAAAACAGGCACCGGCACGCAAGTTCTTGGAGGAACGCTTTATTTGGATGAGGTTACGGTTTCGGGGGGAACGCTCGATTTTTCCGGCGCGACCCTGTCGCTTTCTTCAGGGATCACGAACAATGCGACGGTAATCGTCGGTTCGGACACGGTTTTCGTGCTTTCGGATTCGTTGAAGGTCGGCGAAACGGGCAACACGTACTCGCTGATTTCCGGCAATACTGACAACATCACCGGATGGAATACGCTGCGTCTCAACAATTTCCGCAGAGCAGACGGCAAGTATCTTTCCGCGCGCAGCACAATCGATCTCTCCAGTGCGGGAAGCGTCACAATTACGGGCGAGGCCTACAATCTTTTCTGGAAAAGCGGAGTGACGGCGTGGAATTCTGATACCGTCTTTGACAAAGACAGCGCCGGCAGCGGAAAGACTTCTACGTTTGCACCCTACGACAACGTGACGTTTTCTACGGGCGATGTCACGGTCTCCGTCGGTTCAGCAGTCACCGCGGGAACGGTGACCATTACGGCGGGAACGGTTTCGTTCTCGGGCGGCGCGATTACTGCGCAGGACGGCGTTTTCGTCGCGGGAACGAGCGCCGAAAGCATCGCGACGTTGAAGCTGGATTCGGCAGGGAACTTTGCGGCGGGAACGGTCATCACTGTCGGAGAACACGGCGTGTTCGATATTAACGCAAAGGCGGAAACAACAGGCTTTTCCCTCGTGCTCGACGGCGGTCGCCTGACGAATACAGGAACCGGTCTTTCCGACGGAGCGAAAAATCTCTCACAAGGGCTGACGCTGACGGCAGATTCTTATATCGGCGGCAGTAATAATAACATCTACTTCATCGGCGACGGCGGAAACGCAGACGTCAACATCAATCTTGGCGGCTACACGCTTACCAAGGACGGCACGGGAACGCTCGCTATGTGCACGGGCGTGATCACGAACGGCACGCTCAAAGTGACGAACGGAACACTGAAGTCTTCGACGACGCCCATTTCCGGCAGAACGATTAAGCTCGGCGAAGGCGGCAGAATCGAAGTCGTCGAGAACGGCGTGATGAACGCGACGATTGCGTCTATGGGCGCGGGTTCGAAGCTCATCCTCGGCGGCTCGACCGCGAGCACGGTGGCGCTGAACAGCTTCGCGCTCGGCACGGGAGCGGTCATCGACGTTTCGGGCGCCAACGCTGTCACGGGAACGCTTACGTCCGTTGGAGCGAACGCTCGGCTGACGCTCGCGGGAACGGGCGCGTCTGCGGTGACGCTGAACGGCGCGATTGGCGCGAATGCGGTCGTCAACGTCTCTTCGGGTACGCTTTCGGGCACGATTACCTCCATGGCGGCGGGTTCGTCGCTGACGCTCGCGGGAACGCCGGGCGCAAATCCGGTGGCGATTACGGACGCGGTCGGCGGAAGCGCCGACAAGGCGACGATCAACATTTCCAACGGGAACCGCGTGAACTACAACAACACGGCTTCTGGGGGATTGTGGGCCGACATTTCCATCTCGGGTGCCGGGTCTACGTTCACGCAGGCTGCGGGACAAGATATGCTCAAAGTTAGACAGGGGCTTTCCATTTCGGTTTCCGACGGCGGTACGCTTGCATTGGGCGCGGCGCGCTGGGAAATCTGTTCCACGACGATCAACTTGGACGGTGGCAACATTACGGGAACTTATAACGTAACGGGAAACAATAAGTACGGGAATCTTGATTTCGGTTTAGGCGGTGGTACCGGCACCGAACCCTATAAATCGGAGACGGTTTATGTGACGCAGACGCATGGGCAAGACTCGACAATCAGCGCCTCGATTCGTCTGCGCAGCGGGAAAACCGTCACGTTTGACGTTGCGGAGAATGCGACGCTCAACATCACGGGGCAGCTCTCCGCGCGCGGCACATTCGTCAAGGACGGCACGGGAACGGTGACGTTCGACATGCCGAGCACGGCGGTCTCGTTCGCCGAAGCTTTCACGGGCTCGGTCAACATCGAAGCCGGCAAGGTCGTCGTGAAGAATTCCGCGGTGTTCGGGAAAACGACGGCGGCGGCGCCGTCGCGTGTGATTTCCGTCGCGGAGAACGCGGCGCTGCAGATCAACCTCGCGGGCGGCGCGCTCGACGTCGGCACGACGGGCGTGACGTTCGCCGCGGGCTCGAAGTTCCTGATCGACCTGACGGGCGTCTCGGTCGAGGAAAATACGGCGCTGACGATTATCGCGTCGAGCGCGATTTCGTTCAATTCGATTGAGACCGGCTCTCTGACCTCGGAAATCATTGAATCGTATTTCGACGCGGGCAACTCGGTCCTCGGTGATTACTCGACATGGCTGCGCGAATGGTCTTACGACACGACCAATGGTCTGCAGCTGACGATGACGATTCCGGAGCCGAGCACGTTCGGTCTGTTGGCGGGTCTCGGGGCGCTCGCGCTCGCGGGAACGCGCCGTCGCCGGAGGAAAGCTTAAAGGCTAAGGCTTAAAGTTTAAAGAGGCGGGAACGCCGCTTCTCTAAACTCTAAGCTTTAAGCTCTCATCTTTTTTATTGTGTGTTAGTTAGTGTGTGGGCGCCCTCGCGGAGAGATCCGCGTGGGCGCCGTTTTTTGTGAGTTTTTGGGCGCGGGCGAAAAGAAACAGGGATTTCGGGGATTTTAAGGGATTGGATTCGGTCCCGGGAAGCGCTTCGCCGAAAAAGGGAAACTAAGCCCCGACGGGGCGAAATTGCTTAGCGTAGGGTTTTAACCCTACGTGAACGGACAAAAAAGAAGCGCGCTGTAAGTGCGCGATTGTGGGCGCGCGGACGCGAAAAATTTCCCGCAGACCTCGCGGATTTCCGCAGATTTTTTTGAATCCACGAATTGCTCGAATTTCACGAATCAGGAGGGTAAGCGTCTCGCTTGCCCTCGGCGGGAACGCGAAAACGAACAGGGATTTCGGGGATTTTAAGGGATTTGATTCAGTCCTGCGGGGTGCCTCGCCGCGCGGACGCGAGAAATCGCCTGCCTCACGACCGAAGGCGGGAATGCCTTCGCCCCCAAGCGTCCGCGTGAAATGCGGAACAAAAATAACCCCATGCGGCGCCGCCGCTTGGGGCGGCGTCCGCTTAAAGCCACGCGCTTGAAAAGCGCAACTGCCCCGCGGGAACGGCGTGCCGGGAAAACGTCGAGCGGTTGCGCCTTTCAGGCGCGTCGCAGGTGCGGGGCTTCCCCCAAGCGCGCGCTTCGCGTCGCGCATGAGGTTACGCTTGTTTCGCCCCGCCGGGGCGCGGAAAAAGCTTAAAGCTTAAGGGTTAAAGCTTAAAGGGAAGTTTGTGCGGACGGATTTCGAGGAAGCGGCAGGTAAGCGACGCGTGAAGGCATGCTGCCTCTAAAAAAACATCCGCGCGCATCCGCGTCCATCCGTGGTTTCAAAAAAATCTGCGGGAATCTGCGAGATCCGCGGGAGAAAGTTTGTGCGGACGGATTTCGAAAAGCGGCAAGTAAGCGAAGCGTGGAGCCATGCCGCTTCCCCCCTAAAAACTTTCCTTAACTTCCTTTGACTTTGCGGTTTTCAGAAAAGCTTAAAGAGGAGTTTTTGCGGGGAAGGATTCCGAGGGCAAGCGGGACGTTCGCCCTCCTTTTCGTTCTCGTTTGGGGGCGCGCGGGTTTTCGCCGGCGCGATTGCGCGCCGTCAGGCGAAGGCGGCGGCGAGGCGTTCGAGGGCGCGGCGGAGCGTCGCGCGCGGGCACGCGACGTTCACGCGCTGGAAGCCGTTCCCGCCCGCGCCGAAGATGAAGCCGTCGTCGAGCCACAGTTTCGCCTCGCCGACGACCTTCGCGCGCAGCGCTTCGTCCGAAAGCCCGAACGCCCGGAAATCCAGCCAGACGAGGTAGGTGCCTTCGGGATCGACGAAGCGGATCTTCGGCGCGCGTTCCCGCAGAAAATCGCGCGTGAAATCGATGTTCCCGCGCAGATACGCGAGCAGCGCGTCGAGCCACGGCGCGCCGTGCTCGTAGGCGGCGCGGCAGGCGACGAGCCCCGGAAGATTCGGGCCGAACCAGCCCTGGCGTTCGAGCTCGCGCAGGAAGGCGGCGCGGCGCGCGTCGTCGGCGAGATAGACGTTCGAAATCTGCAGCCCGGCGACGTTGAAGGTCTTGGACGGAGCGGTGCAGACGGCGCAGTTCTTCTCGAATTCCGGCTTCACGGACGCGAACACGGTGTGGCGCGCGGGCGCGTACACGAAGTCCGCGTGGATTTCGTCGGAAACGACGAAGACGCCGTGCGCGAGGCAGATTTCGCCGAGTCGCTCGAGCTCCGCGCGCGTCCACACGCGCCCGACGGGATTGTGCGGGCTGCAGAGCAGAAAAAGCTTCGCGTCGTTTTCGACGATCTTCCGCTCGAAGTCCTCGAAATCGACGGCGTAGCGCCCGTCCGTCTCGCGGAGCTCGCTGACGACGAGCCTGCGGCCGTTCGCGCGCACCGCGCTTTCGAACGGATAATAGACGGGCTGGCAGACGACGACCGCGTCGCCCTCGCGCGTGAACGCGCGGATGAGCGTCGAGAACGCGTGCACGACGCCGCTGGTCTGCACGAAGCGGCGCGGATCGCATTTCCAGGCGTGGCGTTTTTCGAACCACGCGCCGAGCGCGTCGAAGTAATCCTGCAGCGGGCCGGCGTAGCCGAACACGCCGTGGGCGACGCGGGCGGCGAGCGCGTCGGTCACCTCCCGCGGCGCGCGGAAATCCATGTCGGCGATCCAAAGCGGGAGCAGGTCGTCGGGCATGCCGCGTTCCCGCGCGAAGTCGTATTTGAGGCTGTTCGTGCCTCGGCGTTCGATGATTTCGTCAAAGTCGTAAAACATGGCGGAAAAAATTTCGGGCGATGCTACATCAAAAGCCCCGTCCGGTCGAGAGCAAGGAATAGTGAACAGTGGATAGTGAATAATGAACAGTGAATAATGAATAATTGATAATGAATAATTGATAATGAACTTTCGATATCCGTTATTCACTATTCATTATTCGTTATTCATTACCGAACGCCTGTTCGAGGTCGGCGATCAGGTCCTTCA
Organism: Candidatus Spyradosoma sp. SGI.093; assembly: GCF_050314555.1. Classification (NCBI taxonomy): domain Bacteria; kingdom Pseudomonadati; phylum Verrucomicrobiota; class Opitutia; genus Candidatus Spyradosoma; species Candidatus Spyradosoma sp. SGI.093. The sequence goes on from NZ_JBNPNH010000006.1 coordinate 121,969, forward strand.
CGTTCTCGATGCCGACGGAAATGGGCAGGAAGCGTTCGCTGATCCCGCGCGCCTCGCCTTCCTCCC
>NZ_JBNPNH010000007.1:0-103255 GCF_050314555.1 Candidatus Spyradosoma sp. SGI.093
GACGAGACGAAAATCCTTTGCCCGTCCTCGTCAATTTTCTACACTTCGCACATTTCACATTTCAACCCTCCTCCCCATGAAGAAATTACTCACTGCGCTGCTTTCACTGATGGTCTGCGCGCTCGCGTTCCCGGCGACGGGACGCGCGGACGCCGATCCCGTGATTTTCGACGCCGGAATCGACGTCGGTCAGCGCGCGATTCTGCAGAGCCTCGCCAAAAATTATCTGCCGCAGATCGCGGAGACGCTCGGTGTCGAGCTTTCCGCCGAGCCGATTCATCTCGGGCTCACGGAAGACCCGTCCGCGCCGCCCGGGGTGACCATCGGACGGCGCATCACGCTCAGCGCGCCGTATCTGCGCGCCGCGCCGCACGACGCCGGCATGTTCGTGCACGAGCTCGTGCACGTGGTGCAGGCCTACCCCGGGAACGTCGCGCCGTGGTGGCTCCTGGAAGGCGTTGCCGATTACGTGCGCGACTACCGCCTGCTGCGCGAGCCCGCGCGCTGGGTCGCTCCCGCGGACGCTGACGTCCGCCGCGGATACACGCACACCGCCGCGCTGCTGGAGCACATCGTCCGGACGCGTCACGGGGGCGACGCCGCCGCGCTGCTGCGCCCGCTCAACGCGGCGCTCCGTCGCAGCGAAAACGGCGAGGCGTGGCTCGCCGCCCGCTACGGCTGCACCGTGGACGACTTCGTCCGCGAAATGCGCGCGCGGAAGAAAGAGTAAGAAACCGCGAAAGAACACGTACGGACGCGATTTTTTTTGAAGGAAAGCCGAACAATCGACGTCTCATCAAAACTCAGAAAACGTCATCGAACGAAATCGAACAGGCAAAACGTAACATGAAAGACTTCAAAGAAAGGAATGCGTTATGAGCAAAGAAAAGGCTGATAAAATTTCTCCTCGCGGAAGCGACGCCGTCGCGTTTTTGAGCGAGATCTGCACGCCCGCGGAAATCGAAGCCGCGGACATGAAGGCACGTCTCGTCGCCTTTCGGCTCAAGATCGCGGCCCGCGGGCGAGTTTTCGGCTCACGATGAGCCGGAAACCGCTTGAAACCGAAGGTTTTTGAGCCGAAAATTTTTTCCGAAAAACATGAAGGACATTCGCCGAAGAGATTCAAATCCGTCCGCAGACGCCGATTTTCCGAAGACGGCGTTTCTGCTCGGGGCGGGGCTGGGGACGCGCCTGCGGCCGCTGACCGAGCGCTGCCCGAAGCCGCTGCTGCCGCTCGGTGGGAAGCCGATGCTCTGCCGCGCGATGGACGCGCTGCTCGTGCTCGGCGTCGAGCGCTTCATCGTCAACACGCACCACGCGGCGGAGGCGTACGCCGAGGCGTTCCCGCGCGGCGACTACCGCGGCGCCCCCGTCTCGCTCGTGCACGAGCCTGTGCTGCTCGACACCGGCGGCGGCCTGAAGAACATCGAGCCGCTCCTCGTTCCCGCCGACGAAAATCTGCTCGTGTACAACGGCGACATTCTCGCCGAGCTCGACCTGCGCGCGCTCGCCGCGACGCACGCGCGTTCCCGCGCGCTCGCGACTCTGCTCCTGCGCACGGACGCGCGCGGCAACGTGAATTTCGACGACGCGACGGCGCGCGTCGAGGATTTGCGCGACCGTCTCGGCCGCGCGGGAACGCGCCGCTGCCGCTTCACGGGCATCTACATCGTTTCGCGGAAATTTTTCGACGAAATCCCCGCCGGGAAAATCGAAAGCGTCGTCGAGGCGTTTCTGCGCGTCGTCGCGCGCGGGAACGGCGAAATCCGCGGCGTGATCGACGACGCGGGCTCGTGGCGCGACCTCGGCACGCCCGAAGAATACGCCGCCGCGCAGCGCGACTTCGCCGCGTGAATCACGCGCGCGGCGATTCCACTTTCCGCTTTTCGTTTCGGCGGGGGCGGTTTAGGATTTCGCGGAAATGAACACGAACGAAAACAACGCCGCGCCCGCGGAAAACGAAACGCCCGCCGACGCGGGAACGCCCAAGAAGAAACGCCGCCTGCTGAAGCGCCTCGCGATCGTCGCGGGAGCGCTCGTCGCGCTCCTGCTGCTCTTCGTCGCGTTCGGGCTCGGCTCCGTCGCGAAATGGACGATCAATTCCGTCGGCGCGGAAATTCTCGGCGTGGACAAGATGTCCGTCGAAACGCTCGTCGTCCGCCCGTTCGGCGGCTACGTGCGCGTCGAAAACTTCGTCGTCGGGCGCCCCGTCGTCGAGGGCGAAGATTTTTCGCAGGACCTGATGAGCCTCGAATATTTCGAGTTCGACTTCGAGGCGCTCACCGCGCTTTCCCGCAAGAAAATCATCCGCACGCTGGCGCTGAAGAATCTCCGCCTCAACTACGAGCAGCTGATTTCCGGCGCGACGAACGTCGGCGCGCTCGCCGACCGCTTCGCGCCGCCCTCGACCGAAGAACCCGCGACGCCCGACGAACCCGAAGCCGCCGCCGCGCCCGCCGAGGAAATCTACGTCGCGGCGCGTTTCGTGAACATCGACGGCGTCCGCGTCTGCCTTTACATGGGCTCCGTTCCGTCGCCGCTCCCGCCGATTTCCGTCGAATTCCCCGAAGGTCTCGGGCTGGACGAAGATCTGACGCCGGTTCAGTTCGGCATGCGTTTCGCGGGGAACTTCATGAGCGTCTTCCGTCTCCTCCGCGCGTCCGGCATTTCCGGCGCGGCGAGCGCGACGGTCGGCGCGGTTTCCGACGCCGCGGGGGCGACCGTCGATGCGGTCTCCGGAGCCGCAGGCGCTACCGCCGGAGCTGTTTCCGACGCAGCAAGCGCGACGGCGGGGGCTGTTTCCGACGCCGCGGGAGCGACCGCCGACGCCGTCTCGGACGCGGCGAACGCGACGACGGACGCCGTGCTCGACGCCGGCAAGGCGGTGCTCGACATCTTTTCCGGATCCGAGAAAAACGCCGACGCGTCCGAAAAATAATCACGAATTTCCGAAGCCATGATCATTCCCGTCACGCATTACGGCAACCCCGTGCTCCGCAGAAAAGGCGATCCCGTCGAGACGTTCGACGACGCGCTGAAGCGCCTCGCCGACGACATGGTCGAGACGATGCACGCGACGAACGGCATCGGGCTCGCCGCGCCGCAGGTCGGCCTTTCGATGCAGTTCTTCGTCATCGACCTGAAGCCCGCCGCCGGCGAAGAGCAGGACTTCGCGCTCCGGCTCGACGGCAAGGATGTTCCCGCCGCGCTCGCCATGCCGATGGCGTTCGCGAACGCGCGCGTCGAGACGCTCGACGACGATCTGTGGGAATGCCGCGAGGGCTGCCTGTCCTTCCCGGGAATCCGCGGCACGGTCGTGCGCTGCGAAAACGTGCGCGTCTCGTTCCAAGACGTCGCGGGAACGCCGCACGTGCTCGAATGCACGGGAATGCTCGCGCGCTGCTGCCAGCACGAAAACGACCACTGCCAGGGCATCGTCTTCACGGACCGCATGGAGGCGCGCGACCGTCTGCGCAACGCCGCGAAGCTGAAGTCGCTGAAGCGAGACACGCTCGCCGAGCTCAAGGCGAAGCGGAAAGCGAAGTGACGGGGACGTCGAGGAGCTTAAAAGGTAATTGCTCCTCGACCTTTTAAAGCTTTTCGACTCCTCGGCCCGCCGGGCGCGATTCCGTCCGTTTCCCGTCCGAAAAAGAATTTTCAGAGTCAACACCAATGACACGTTTCAACTGCGATTACGGCGAAGGCGCGCACCCGGAGATTCTCCGACGCCTCGCCGAAACGAATTTCGAGCAGACGCCCGGATACGGCGAAGACGAATACTGCGCCCGCGCTGCCGCGAAGATCCGCGAGCTCTGCGGGAACGCCGCGCTCGGCGTGCATTTTCTCGTCGGAGGCACGCAGACGAACTTCACGCTGATCGCCGCCGCGCTGCGCCCGCATCAGTGCGCGCTCGCCGCCGAATCCGCGCACATCGCCGTGCACGAGACCGGCGCCGTCGAGGCGACCGGGCACAAGGTGCAGATCGTCCCGAGCGCGGACGGCAAGCTCTCCGCCGAGGCGGTCCGCGCCGCCGTCGAGGCGCACTGGAACGACGAGACGCACGAGCACATCGCGCAGCCGAAGCTCGTCTACGTCTCGTTCCCGACGGAGCTCGGCACGATCTATTCCCGCGCCGAACTCGCCGCGCTGCACGACGTCTGCCGCGAGAAGAATCTTTTCCTCTACGTGGACGGCGCGCGGCTCGGCTACGGGCTCGCGGCGCGCGGGAACGACGTCGATCTGCCGTTTCTCGCCGCGCACTGCGACGCCTTCTACATCGGCGGAACGAAGGTCGGCGCGCTTTTCGGCGAGGCGCTCGTGATCGCGAATCCCGCGCTGAACGCGGATTTCCGCTACGTGCTGAAACAGCGCGGCGGCATGCTCGCGAAGGGGCGCCTGCTCGGGCTGCAGTTCCTGACGCTGCTCGAAGGCGGGCTCTACTTCGACGTTTCCGCGCACGCCGTGCGCCTCGCGGAAAAGCTCGCGCGGGGCTTCCGCGACGCGGGCTTCCCGCTGTTCATCGATTCGCCGACGAATCAGATTTTCCCGATTCTGCCCGACGCGCTGCTGCGCCGTCTCGCGGAAGATTTTTCCTTCGCGACGATCCGCCGCGTGGACGCCGGGCACACCGCCGTGCGCTTCTGCACCTGCTGGGCGACCCGCGAAGAACAGGTGGACGCGCTTCTCGCCGCGCTGTAAAAAACGCGCAGCCGCTCCGCGCTTCGCCCGCCCGTTCCCGCCGCGTTCACTCGCGGCGGAGCGCGGCGCAGATGGAGAGCATCTGCGGGAGCAGCTGCTTTTTGCGCGAGAGCACGCCGGGAAGCGCGTAGAGGTTGTCTTCGAGCTTTTCGTAGGGCAGGGCGCGCAGCACGTCGTCGTCGCCGACGATGAGGAGCTCCGAAATTTCGTGGATCGCGTCCGTGACGAGCAGCCCGAAGAAGAGCAGGTTTTCGACTTCGACGCGGAAGCGCATCTGCGCGGAGAGCTCGCGTTTGCGCGCGCGCAGCAGCTCGAGCTCGGTTTCCTCGACCTGCGCGAGCGCGAATTTCACGTCGCCTTCCGTGTAGTCCTTGCGGTCGCCGGAAATGACGGCGTTGGCGGATTTCGTCGTCAGCGCCGAGTCGATGCGCGTCATCTCCGCCATCAGCGTCTCGGCGGAAACGCCGCAGAGCTTTTCGAGCTTCGCGCAGATTTCGCGGTCGAGCGGCGCCGTGGTGGGCGACTTCAGCATCAGCGTGTCGGAGACGAGTCCGCCGAGCAGCAGGCCGGCGAGCGCGGGCGTCGGCATTTCTCCCTGCGCGAAGAACTCGCGCGCGACGAGCGTGCAGGTGCTCCCGACGACGTCGCCCGTGAAGCGGATCGGCGTTTCCGAGGTGAACATGCCGATGCGGTGGTGATCGACGACCTCGACGACGGGCAGCTCGTCCGCGCCGGGAAGGTACTGCGTCGGTTCGTTGTGATCGACGAGAATCATCCGGTGCGGCGGCGGCTCGGAGAGCTGTTTCTTGCGGACGACGCCGAGGAGCGTTCCCGCGGCGTCGGTGACGGGGAAGAGGTCAGAGGCGTCGCGCAGCATTTTTTTGCGGAAGTCGCGCAGGCGGTCGTCCGGCGCGAGCGCGAGCGTCTCTTCCGCCGCGAGCGGCGCGCGCTCCACGGGCATGCTGAATTTGAGGCGCCGCGCGACGGTCGCCGAATCCAGGCGCGTGCGCATCACGGAAACGCCGCGTTCCCGCGCCGCGGAAAGGATCTCCGGCGCGACGGGAGACGTTCCCGTGACGATCAGCAACCGCACGGCGTGCTCGAGCGCGCAGCGGTGGATCTCCGGGCGGTCGCCGACGATGATGACTAGGTTTTTCCGCTCCGCGACGGGCACGTGGACGGCGAAACTTTCCGGGCGCATCGCCGCGACGTAAACGTCGAAGTCCTCGAGCGCGTCCGCCCGCGCGAGCGTTTCCGCCTCGGCTTCGAGCACGTCGCGGATCAGCGCGAGCGAGCTGAAGATGTGCCGCCCCGTCAGGTCTTCCGCGTTGTCGTTGCCGATGTTGAGCAGCTGCGAAAGCAGCGTCGCCGCGCTGAGCATGCCGAGGTATTTCCCGGTCGCGGAGACGACGGGTAGGCGCGCCGCGCGTTCCCGCCGCAGCGTCTCCACGGCGGCGAAGAGCGTCGTGCCTTCGACGATCGCCGTCGCGGGTTCGAGCAGGTCGCGCATGCGCAGAAAGACGTCGTGGTGCACGGCGGGCGGCTCGACGCCGAAGCGGCGGAAGAGAAAGTCCGCGCGTTCGGGCAGGACGCCCGGGCAGATCGGGACGTAGCGCGTTCCCGGGTCGCGGAGGCCGCGCAGCGCGGCGAGCGCGTAGGCGCTGGCGATGCTGTCCGTGTCCGGGTTGCGGTGCCCGGAGACGAAGACGCGTTTCGGTCTTTCGGTGTTCATGCGAGCTTTCTACGCCGCGCGCTCCCGCCGGGCAAAGCTTTTCGGCGCGGAAGCTCCGCCGCTCCGGGCTCGGAAGCGGATTCGCCTCGCGCCGCGCGACGAAACTCGAAGCTTGAAACCGGAGCCCGAAAATCGAAAATTCCTGATCACACATGGAGCATGACCGCAGCAGCAAGCCGTTCAGGCTCGTTTCGGAGTTTCCGCCGACGGGCGACCAGCCGCAGGCGATCGACCTGATCGCGCGCAGCGTGCAGGCGGGGAACCGCTGGCAGACGCTGCTCGGCGTCACCGGCTCGGGAAAGACGTTCTCGATGGCGAACGTCATCGCGCGCGTGCAGCGCCCGACGCTCATCATCTCGCACAACAAGACGCTCGCCGCGCAGCTCTACTCCGAGTTCAAGCATTTCTTCCCGGAAAACGCGGTCGAATACTTCATCAGCTACTACGACTACTACCAGCCCGAGGCCTACGTGCCCGCGACGGACACCTACATCGAGAAGGACTCCGCCGTGAACGACGACCTCGAGCGCCTGCGCATCGCCGCCGCGAGCGCGCTGCTGTCGCGCCGCGACGTCATCGTGATCGCCTCCGTCTCGTGCATCTACGGTTCGAGCTCGCCGGACGACTTCAACGAGATGATGATCCCGCTCGAAGTCGGCATGAAGACGCGACGCGACGAGCTGCTCGAAAAATTCGTCCGCTCGCTCTACCGCCGCGACGACGTCGCGTTCGAGCGCGGCACGTTCCGCGTGCGCGGGGACACGATAGACGTCTTTCCCGCCGACCGCGAGACGGCGATCCGCATTTCGCTCTTCGACGACGAGATTGAGTCCATCCGCCGCCTCGATCCGCTGACGGGGCGCGCGGGCGCGCGTCTGGAAAAATACGATCTGTATCCGTCGAATCAATACGTCACGCCGCAGGACCGCATCGAGACCGCGATCGGGAAAATTCAGGCGGAGCTGGAGGAGCAGGTCGCGAAGTTCGAGCGCGAGGGCAAGCTGCTCGAGGCGCAGCGCATCCGCATGCGCACGGAGAACGACGTCGAGATGCTGCGCGAGACGGGCTTCTGCTTCGGCATCGAGAATTATTCCATGCACCTCGGCGGGCGCACGCCGGAGCAGCGGCCGTGGTGCCTCATCGACTTTTTCCCGAAGGATTTTCTCGTCTTCATCGACGAATCGCACGTCACGCTCCCGCAAATCTACGGCATGTCCAACGGCGACCGTTCCCGCAAGGAGCGGCTCGTCGAATTCGGTTTCCGGCTGCCGAGCGCGGTGGAGAACCGCCCGCTGCGCCCGGAGGAATTTCAGGCGCTCGTGAAGCAGACGGTCTTCGTCTCCGCGACGCCCGCGGCGTTCGAGCTCGAGCATTCCGCCGTCGTCGCCGAGCAGATCATCCGCCCGACGGGGCTGCTCGATCCCGTGATGGAGGTGCGCCCGATCAAAGGGCAGGTCGAGGACGCGATTCACGAGGCGACGCTCGCCGTCGAGCGCGGAGAACGCGTGCTCGTCACCACGCTCACGAAGCGCATGAGCGAGGATCTCTGCGAGTTCATGCGGGAACGCGGCATGCGCGCCGAGTATCTGCATTCCGACATCGACGCGATCGAGCGCGTCGAGATTCTGCGGCGTCTGCGCCGGGGCGCGTTCGACGTGCTCATCGGCGTGAACCTGCTGCGCGAAGGGCTCGACATTCCGGAGGCGGCGCTCGTCGTCATTCTCGACGCGGACAAGGAGGGCTTTCTCCGCAGCGAAACTTCGATCGTCCAGACCGCGGGCCGCGCCGCGCGCCACGAGAACGGCCGCGTGATTCTCTACGCCGACGTGATGACGCAGTCGCTCGCGCGCGCGATCGCGATTTCGCGCCTGCGGCGGGAACGCCAAATGGAATACAACGCCGCGCACGGCATCACGCCGCGCGGCGTGCGCCGCGCCGTGCAGGAAAGCCTGCTCCCGCCGCCGGAGGACGACGCGGGAACGGCGCTCATGGCGGCGGAAGGCGCGAAGGACGAAGACGTCGCCGCCGTGATCGCCGAACTGGAGGAGGAAATGCTCGCCGCCGCCGACCGCCTCGAATTCGAAAAGGCGGCGCTCCTGCGCGACCAGATTTCCCTGCTCAAAAAAGGCGCGGCGACGAAGCCCGCTCCCGCGAAGCCCTACGCGAAACCTTCCCGCAAAAAACGCCGCCCCTGACGCGGGAACGGCGCTTTTTTGCGGCGGGAAATCTTTCTCCGCGCGGCTCAGTAGCTGTGTTCGTCGAGTTCGGTCTTTTTGGCGAAGGCGCGATAGACGAGCACGTGGTAGAGCGCGACGAGCGGGACGCCGAGGCAGACGATGACGAGCATCGTCGTCAGCGTCTTCGGCGAGGCGGAATCGCGGATCGTCAGCGAGTTCGCGGCGTCGCCGACCGCGGGAACGAGGTTCGGGAACATGCCGACGCCGACGGTGAGGATGAGCAGGGCGATCGTCGCCGTCGTGCCGCAGAACGCGAGCTTGTACGTGCGGCAGCGCAGGAAGAGGCCCGTCGCGATCATCGCGAGCATCGCCAGCACGGGAACGGCGCCGAGCGCGGGAACGCTTTCGAAGTTCGCCGCGCCGGGGCGCGCGTCCGCGAACAGCACGAACGCCGTGAGCGCGATGTGGAAGATCGCCGCGAACGCGAAAAGTCCGGGCAGGAGCAGGTCGATCTTGAAGCGCACGACTTCGCCCGTCTTCATGCGCAGAAACAGCGCGCCGTGCAGCGCGAAGAGCGCGACCGCGAGCACGCCCGAAAGCAACGGAATCGGCTCGAGCAGATTGAGCAGCCCGAACGCGCCCGCGTCGATTTCGCCCGCCGCGTTCACGGGCATTCCCGTGACGAGATTGCCGACCGCCACGCCGAGCAGCAGGGCGACGAGCGCGCTGCACGCGGAAAAGACCGCGTCCCACAGCCGCCGCCACGCGCGGCTTTCGCCCTTGCTCCGCACCTCGAGCGCGACGGCGCGGAAGATCAGCGCGCCGAGCAGCAGAATCAGAGCCGAGTAAAGCCCGCTGAACACGCCCGCGTACACGTGCGGGAACGCCGCGAAGAGCGCGCCGCCCGCCGTGAGCAGCCAGACCTCGTTCCCGTCCCAGACGGGACCGATGGAGTTGAGCGCGAGGCGCCGCTCGTCGTCGCCCTTGAACGCGGGCAGGATGACGCCGACGCCGAGGTCGAAGCCGTCGAGCACCGCGTAGGCGATGAAGAGCACGCCGAGAAGGCCGAACCAGATAGTGTTTAAGTCCATGGGAAAAATCGGTTGCAGGTTGCAGGTGACAAGTGACGGGAAAACGGCGGGTCGGAACGCGGGAGACTCACGATTCCGGGTCGCCGGCGGCGGCGATTTCCTTCGGGCCCTGCCGCACCTTCTTCAGCAGAAGCGCGACGAAGAGCGCGAACATCACGGCGTAGATCAGCGTGAAGAAGATCAGCGAAAACCAGAGCTGCCCGGCGGAGACGTTCGTCGAGAACGCGTCCTTCGTCTTGAGCAGCCCCTGCACGATCCACGGCTGGCGGCCGACCTCCGTCGCGATCCAGCCCATCTGCAGAGCGAAATGCGGAACGACGCACGCGGGAACGCAGAGCGCGAGCCACCAGCGCGTCGAAAGAAGCTTCCCGCGGAACCACAGCAGCAGCCCGACGCCCGCGACCGCGACCATCACGCACCCGCCGTAAACCATCCAGTGAAAGCCCTGGAACGTGAGCTGCAGCGGCGGACGCTCCTCCGCGGGAACGTCGTCGAGCCCGAGCACGCGGTTTTCCGGCGTCACTTCGAGCCCTTTGCCGAGCATGACGCTGACGACGCCGGGAACGCTGAGCCCGCGCACCGTGCCCGCCTCTTCGTCCACGTAGCCGATGACGTGGAAGCCCGCCGGCTCGGACGAATCGAAGATGCCCTCCATCGCGGCGAACTTCACGGGCTGCGTCTTTTCGAGAAGCATCGCGCTCGCGTGCCCCGACGCGAACAGCAGCACGAGCGCCGCCGCCGCCATCGACAGCGCCGTCTTCAGCCCGCGCTCCGCCGCGGGAACGCAGCGCTTCTTCAGCAGATGCCACGCGCTGACGGCGAGCGCGAGAAACGCGCCCGTGCACCACGCCGCGACGAGCACGTGCCACAGCCGGTCGATCGTCGAAGGATTGAAGACCATCGCCCAGAAATCCGTGATCTCGGCGCGCAGCCCGTTTTCCGTCTCGACGAGGTGGTAGCCCGCCGGCGTCTGCATCCACGAGTTCGCGACGAGAATCCACAGCGCGCTCAGATGCGCACCGAAGCACACCATGATCGTCGAAAAGTAATGGAAGCCTTCGGACACTTTCTTTTGCCCGAACAGCACGATGCCGAGGAAGCAGGATTCCATGAAGAAGGCGAAAATCGCTTCCGCCGCGAGCGGGCTGCCGAACACGTCCCCGACGAAGCGCGAGTAGCGCGCCCAGTTCGTGCCGAACTCGAACTCGAGCACGATGCCCGTCGCCACGCCGAAGGCGAAGACCAGCGCGAAGATCTTCGTCCAGTAGTCCGCGAGCGAGCGCCACGCGGGATCCTTCGTCTTGTAGGCGAATCCGCGGACGATGACGAGGAACACGCCCAGACCGATGGAAAGCGGCGGGAACAGAAAGTGAAAACCTGCGGTGAGCGCAAATTGAATTCGGGCAAGCAATTCGGGGTCCATAGCGCCGCCGATTCTGAAAAACGCCCTCCCGCCGAGCAAGAAAAAAGCGCGGGAACGCCGCCGCCCGCGCGCTTTCGAAATTACTCCCGCGGAAATTCTCCCGCCAAGACGCCAGGGCGCAAAGAAAAACCGCAAAGTCAAAAGATGTTAAAGAAAAGTTTTAGAGGAGAGGCGACATGGCTCCACGCTTCGCTTACCTGTCGCTTCCTCGAAATCTGCCAGCACAAACTTCCCTTTAAGCTTTAATCATTAAGCTTTAAGCTTTTTTTTTAACACAGAGGAACAGAAAAACAGGGAAACGGAAAGTCGCGGGAACGCTATAGGAGGGCGAGCGTCCCGCTTGCCCTCGGAATTACTCCCGCGGAAATTCTCCCGCCAAGACGCCAGGGCGCAAAGAAAAACCGCAAAGTCAAAAGAAGTTAAAGAAAAGTTTTCTAGGGGAGAGGCGACATTCTTGTCGCTTCCTCGGAAATCCGCTTGCACAAACTTTTTCCCCGCGGATCCCGCAGACTTCCGCGGATTTTTTGAAACAACGGATGGACGCGGATCCGCACGGATGGCTTTTCGCCCGGACGCGCGCGCGGCGAAAATGCGTCCGCCGCGGGAACGAAGACAGGAATGTCTTCGCCCCCAAAAAAAAACTTCTGCCCGCTTCCATGACTTCCGGTCAAAAATTTCTCTGTTCCTTTGTTCCTCCGTTTCTCTGAGTCAAAAAATGCTTGCGAAATTTCCCGCCCGTTCAGATACTTCGCCTATCTTCCGTCTCACACGCGGAATTTCACACAAAATCACACAAACTTGCACATGATGTCCCGTCGGACGCTTACGTTCGGCTCTCCCGCCGCATTCGGAGCGGCGTCGCGCGCGTTCCCGCGCACGCACGCCCGCGCCTCCTCGCGTCCGCGCATCGCGTAGCGCCTTTCACACAAACTACAACAACAAACCACACAAAATCACACGCAATGAACACATCAAAATTGCTTATCACTTCACTCCTCGCCGCCGCCGCGATGAGCGTTCCCGCGTGGGCGGAAACGACCGTCGGCGACACGACCTACTCCGGTTCCATCTATACATGGGCGAACACCGCCTCCTCGGAAGCGGATCTCGCTTTTGGTGCATGGCAGGCGACAACGTGGGATTCGGCGACGTCCTCATATTCTTACGGAAGCTCGATCACGAGTTGGAATAATATTAAAAACATCATAGCTTCTTCCAGCACCTCTGCGGACCTTAACACCATTCGCTTCGACGCGTCGGTCGGCAGCAATCCGAACATGTGCTTTACGTTCAATCCGCTTGCCGTCGCCGGCATCATCGTCGAGGAGGGCGCTTCCGATTACGTCATTTACGCACAAGGGCGAACCAATACAGCCTCTAAGGATCGAGCCGTCTATATCGGGAACGGAAATTCTACGGCTGCTTTTTCGACGTTCCACGAGAATTTCAAAATCAGCTTCGGAACCACTCCGACATATTCTTCCGGCACCACGGAGAACGCCACGAAGTTCTTCATTCGGGGAACTCAGACATGGACGATTGACGCAGGAAAAACGTTTACGCTCGATACGGGGACGAACGTTCACGCCACCAATTTTTCCGGAACGACCACGATCACCGGCGGCGGCGCGGCGAATTTCTCCGGAGCAGGAACGATATCCATGGCCGACGGCTCTGCAATCAATGTTTCCGGAGGCAGCACGCTGATTTTAGGGAAAAGCGTCGCACTCGCTTCCGATGCTACGTCGGCGAGCATTTCCGTGGACACGGGCTCCACGCTCGACTTGAGCGCAGGTTCGCTGACTGTTGCCGCGAACGTGACGGCGGCGTCCGGCGCCGTTCTCGAGCTCGGCGCGGTCACGGCGGATTCCGCCGCGCTCAGCGCGACCGGCAACGTGACGCTCTCCGAGAGAACGATTTTCAGAATCGATTCCTACGTTGCGGGCGCGCAGCTCATCTCTTCCTCGGGAACGCTGACGGCGGCGGGCGTCACGTCCGGCGACGTTTCCGGAATGGGCGTCGCTAATCTCTACATCGGCGGCTATCTCGTGAATCAGCGCGGGAGCGCGGCGTTCTCGGTTTCGGAGTCCGGCGTGCTTACGCTTGACTCTTACGAGGAGGGCGCGAATTACTCCCTTACTTGGAACGGCGGCGCTTCCGGCGTGTGGAAAGTCGGCGGCAGCGGCTGGACGACGACCGACACGACGGGCGAAGTCACCTTCCAGAACGGCGACTCCGTGACGTTCGGCACGGACACGGACAACAATGTGACGCTTGCGGAAAATCTCAAAGTCGGCACGATGACGGTTTCCGCCGCGACGAGCCTCACGGGAACAGGTACGGTCCGCGTCGACGCCGCGAATCTCACGACGAACGCGGTGCTGACGCTCGGCGAGAACGTCGTCCTTGATTTGGGAAACATCTCCGAGGCGACAACTAAAACCATCTCGGGCAAGGGAACGGTGAAGGTCGCCACTGGCTCAAATTTTGAAGGGGTTTCGCTCGGCGCAGGCTTCGCGGGAACGATTGAGCATACCGGAAATATCGATGCGAACACCTTCGCCGGTAATCAGAATGCGAAGTACGTGCTTTCCTCCGGCAGTATGTGGGGCGGAGCCAATCTCATTAATATCTCGAACGACATTCATTTCGCGGCGGACTATACGATCGGCGCCCCCGCCTTCACGGTAGTCAATTTCACGGGCGCGCTGACGCAGGCGGCGGGAACGACTCTGACAATCGCAAATTCGGGTACTACCGCCACATTCAGCGGCACGGCGAATCTTTCACAAGTCACTCTGTCTGCGGGCACGCTGACGATTTCCGGCAAGCTCGCCGTCGCAGGAAAGATTTCGGTCTGCAAGGGGGGGACTGTCACGCAGAGCGCGGGCACGGTTTCCGCCACGCGTTTAGTACTTAACGACAGTGTTGACCAGACCGCGAGTTTTTACACTCTGACGGGCGGTGTGTTCAACATCACCGGGACGGAAAAAACCGGAGGTGTGACTGGGCAAAGCACGACGGCCAACGCCGTTCTTATAGGTCATTGGAAAAACGGGACGAGCAAGCTGACTGTCTCCGGAGGCACGTTGAATGTGACGGAGGGTTTCACCGTCATTTCTTGGGACAGCGCGGGAACGCTTGAAGTTTCCGGCGGCACGGCGAATCTTTACGGTGTTTCCTTGAACACGTATCGAGCCAATGCAGCGAACGTCACGCTTTCTTCCGGACGTCTGAATCTCGGCGCGGGCGGGCTGACTTACGGAAGCGGAACCAACGGAACGACCAATAAAACCGTGACGCTTTCGGGCGGCACGCTCGGCGCGTTGACCGACTGGTCGTCGGACGTCGCCATGAGCCTCTCCGGAAACGTGACGATCGACACGACGAAGCAGGTCGTCGGCGCGGACGGCGCTTCCGCGAACGCCGAAGGGAACGTCGGGGCGTCGATCACGCTCGCCGGAGCTCTCTCCGGAGACGGCGCTTCGCTGACGAAAACCGGCGCGGGAACGCTGACGCTCTCGAACGCGAACATTTACACGGGCGGAACCGTGATCGAGGCGGGAACGGTCGTCGCGGCGCACGCGAACGCGCTCGGCACGACGAAGGGCGTCGAAGTGAAGAGCGGCGCGACGCTGAATCTCGGCACGTCCGCCGTGACGGTCTTCGGGCTTTCCGGCGCGGGAACGGTGGGTCTCGCCGAAGGCACGACGAGCTCGACGCTGACGGTGACCGGCGGCGGAGTGTTCTCGGGAAGGCTGAACAGAGGCGAGAATTCGCTTGCGCTCGTGTTCGACGCGGGCGGTCAGACGCTGGAACTGAATCCTACGATGCCAAATTCGCTCTCGTCCGTGGAAATTAAAGCCGGAACGGTGAAGACCGGAGATGCCTTCGGGTTGGGGGGCTCTCGGGTCTCTGTGCAGTCGGCGGGTGCTTTGGAATTCACGGCCTCGAAAACGAATGATTACGGTCTGGCGGCGTGGGGCGGAATCACGTTCGCAGCGGGCTCTTCTTTCGTCGTGGATGTGACGGGCGCGGCGGAAAACGACGTCTTGGCCATCATCACGTCGTCGGTGATCCGGTACAATAACGGCACGCAAGATGTGAGCCTCACTCCGGACAATCTCGATTCGTTCGTGAACGGTTTCGTCAGGCTGGAGGGCTGGGACGGTCTCGCGGACTGGTCTTATGATGGTACGGCGCTTTCCGTGACGCTGACGATTCCGGAGCCGAGCGTGTTCGGCTTGTTGGCGGGTCTCGGGGCGCTTGCGCTCGCGGGAACGCGCCGTCGTCGCAGGAAAGCTTAAAGTTTAAGGCTTAAAGCTTAAAGAGGCGCTCCCGCGGAAAACTCGCGGGAGCGTTTTTTGTGCGCTTTTTTTTTGGGGGGGGTAGGGCGAGCGGCGCGCGGGAAGGGAATCGTCGCCCCTTCGGGGCTTTGGGGCGAAGGCATTCCAGCCTTCGTTCCGGAGGCGTCCGATTTTCGAGGGACGCATTTTCGTCGCGCGCGTTCCCGCGCCTCACGCCGAAGACGTGGACGTCTTCGCCCCCAGGCGTTCCCGCGGGCGGATCCGCATGGAATGCGGAACAAAAATAACCCCATGCGGCGGAGCGCCGCTTGGGGTCGCGTCCGCAAAAAGAACACGCGCCTGAAAGGCGCAACTGCCACGCGGGAACGGCGCGCGCTTCGCTGCGCGCATGGGGTTACGTTTGTTTCGCCCCGTCGGGGCGGATATGGCGTTTCCGTCCGCGGATTTCGAGGGCAAGCGAGACGCTTACCCTCCTTTTTTCTCTTCTGTTCCTTGCCGGTTCAAAATTTCTGCGGGAAGGATTTCGCGGGCAAGCGGGACGCGTACCCTCCTTTCGTTCCCGCGGGGAAGCGTCGTTTAATCTTTAACCTTCAGGCTTTAAGCTCTAAACTTTCCCGTCATGTCAGACATTCCCGCAACAGCAGAAAACGACGAAATCCGCAAGGCGTTCCCGCAGAGCCGCCGCGTCTACATCGAAGGCTCGCGCCCGGACATCCGCGTGCCCATGCGCGAAATCGCGCTCTCGCCGACGCGTTCCCGCTCGGGAAAGATTCTGCGCGAAAACGCGCCCGTGCGCGTGTACGACACCTCCGGTCCGTGGGGCGACGAGGCGTTTCACAAGGACATCCGCAAGGGTCTGCCCGCGCTGCGCACGCCGTGGATTCTCGAGCGCGGCGACGTCGAGGCCGTGCCGCCGAGCTACGCCGTTCCCGCGGTGAAGACCGCCTGCCACGTCGAGCAGTTCGACCGCGGCGACCGCAAGATCTACCGCGCCAAGCCCGGCGCGCGCATCACGCAGATGGACTACGCGCGCCGCGGCATCGTCACGCCGGAGATGGAGTTCGTCGCGATCCGCGAGAACATGAAGCTGCAGGAAATGCGCGAGGAGGCGGGAACGCCGGAGCGCCGCCGGCTCGACTTCATGCACCCGGGCGAGGCGTTCGGCGCGGCGATCCCGCGGGAGATCACGCCGGAGTTCGTGCGCTCGGAAATCGCGCGCGGCCGCGCCATTCTTCCCGCGAACGTCAATCACCCGGAAGCCGAGCCGATGATCATCGGGCGGAATTTTCTCGTGAAGATCAACACCAACATCGGCAACTCCGCGATCGCCTCCGGCATCGAGGAGGAAGTCGACAAGATGCGCTGGTCGTGCCGCTGGGGCGGCGACACGCTGATGGACCTTTCCACCGGGAAGAACATCCACGCCACGCGCGAGTGGATTTTGCGCAACTGTCCCGTTCCCGTCGGCACCGTGCCGATTTACCAGGCGCTCGAAAAAGTCGGCGGCAAGAGCGACGAGATCACCTGGGACGTCTTCCGCGAGACGCTCATCGAACAGGCCGAACAGGGCGTGGACTACTTCACGATTCACGCCTGCGTGAAAAAGGATTTCGTGCCGCTCGTCGCCTCGCGCGTCACGGGCATCGTCTCGCGCGGCGGCTCCATCATGGCGAAGTGGTGCAGACGCCACAACGCGGAGAATTTTCTCTGGGAGCACTGGGACGAAATCTGCGAAATCATGGCGGCGTACGACATCGGCGTCTCCATCGGCGACGGGCTGCGCCCGGGCTCCATCGCGGACGCGAACGACGAGGCGCAGTTCGCCGAGCTCAAGGCGCAGGGCGAGCTCACGAAACGCGCTTGGGAGCACGGCGTGCAGGTGATGAACGAAGGCCCCGGGCACGTTCCCGCGCAGCTCATCCGCGCGAACATGCTCAACCAGCTCGACTGGTGCCACGAGGCGCCGTTCTACACGCTCGGGCCGCTCACGACCGACATCGCGCCCGGCTACGACCACATCACCAGCGCGATCGGCGCGACGCTCATCGGCTGGTACGGCTGCGCGATGCTCTGCTACGTGACGCCCAAGGAACACCTCGGACTGCCCAACCGCGAGGACGTGCGCGCGGGCGTCGTCGCCTACAAGATCGCGGCGCACGCGGCCGACCTCGCGAAAGGCCACCCCGCCGCGCAGTACCGCGACAACGCGCTTTCCCGCGCACGCTTCGAGTTCCGCTGGGAAGACCAGTTCGCGCTCTCGCTCGATCCCGAGCACGCGCGCCGTCTGCACGACGAGGCGCTCCCGCAGGACGCCGCGAAGAAGGCCGCCTTCTGCTCGATGTGCGGTCCGGACTTCTGCTCCATGCGCATTTCCTCCGAGCTGGAATGAACGGCACTGCGCGCCGTGTAGGGTGTAGTGTGTAAGGGGCGGCCGCGGCCGCGCTTCCGGCGTTCCCGCGGGAACGCGCGGGCGCCGGTTCGGCGTGAAAAAAGCGCTCGCGGGGAGGCGGGGAAGAGCGTATCGTTTCCGCTTTCATTTTTTTCAAAAAACGATGACGCACGACATTCCGAAAAATTACGAATCCGCACAGGTCGAAGCCCGCTGGTATCAGAACTGGGTCGAGGGCGGCTGCTTCACCGCCGATCCCGCGCGCGTGAGCGAAGAACGCCCCGCGTATTCCATCGTCATCCCGCCGCCGAACGTCACCGGCGTGCTGCACATGGGCCACGTGCTCAACAACACGATTCAGGACATTCTCGCGCGCAAGGCGCGGCTCGACGGCAAGGAGGTGCTCTGGCTGCCGGGAACGGACCACGCGGGCATCGCCACGCAGGTCATGGTCGAAAAGCAGCTCCGCAAGACGGAGGGCAAGACGCGCCGCGACCTCGGCCGCGAGGCGTTTCTCGAGCGCGTCTGGGCGTGGAAGCGCGAGAAGGGCGGCATCATCATCAATCAGCTCAAGAAGCTCGGCTGCTCGTGCGACTGGTCGCGGGAACGTTTCACGATGGACGAGAAGTATTCCGCGTGCATTCAGAAGATCTTCGTCGATCTCTACAAAAAGGGCTACATCTACCGCGGCAAGCGCATGGTGAACTGGTGCCCGGCGTCGCTCACGGCGCTCTCGGACGAGGAAGTCATCATGGAGCCGCACAAGGGCTTCCTGTATTATTTCAAAATCGAAATCGCCGAGGAGCCGGGAACGTTCCTCACGATCGCGACGACGCGCCCCGAGACGATTCCGGGCGACTCCGCGATCGCCGTCAACCCGAAGGACGAACGCTACGCGAAATACATCGGCAAGCACGCGATCCGGCCGCTCCCGCTCGAAAATCAGGAGCCGATCCCGATCGTCGGCGACGAGTCCGTCGAGTTCGAGTTCGGCACCGGCGTGCTCAAGGTCACGCCCGCGCACGACAAGACGGACTTTGAAATCGGGAAACGCCACGGGCTGAAGGTGACGGACATCATGAACCCCGACGGCACGATGAACGCGCTCGCGGGCGCGGATCTCGCGGGCATGGAGCGCTTCGCCGCGCGCGACAAGTCCGTCGAGCTGCTGCGCGGGCTCGGTCTGCTCGTCAAGGAAGAACCTTACGAAAACAAGGTCGGCATCAGCGAGCGCGCGAAGGTGCCGATCGAGCCGCGCCTTTCCGAGCAGTGGTTCCTGCGCTATCCGAGCGTTCCCGCCGCGCGCGCGTGCGTCGCGACCGGCGCGATGAAGTTCCACCCCGAGCGCTGGAGCAAGGTTTACGAACACTGGATGGGCAACCTGCAGGACTGGTGCATTTCCCGCCAGCTCTGGTGGGGACACCGCATTCCCGTGTGGTATTCCAAGAGCGATCCCGCGAAGATTCACTGCGACGTCGTGCCGCCCGCCGATCCGGAAAACTGGACGCAGGACCCAGACGTGCTCGACACCTGGTTTTCCTCCTGGCTGTGGCCCTTCGCGACGATGGGCTGGGACATGGACGCGCCCGAGGACGAAATGCCCGAGCTGCTCAGGAAATTCTACCCGACGAGCGACCTCGTCACCGGCCCGGACATCATCTTCTTCTGGGTCGCGCGCATGATCATGGCGGGCTTCGAATGGCGCGGCGAAATGCCGTTCCGCAACGTCTATTTCACCGGAATCGTGCGCGACAAGCTCGGGCGCAAAATGTCCAAGACGCTCGGCAATTCGCCCGACCCGCTCGACCTCATCGCGCGCTACGGCGCGGACGCGCTCCGCTTCGGCACGATGCGCTCGGCGCCGCTCGGCCAGGACGTGCTCTTCGACGAAAAGAACGTCGAGCTCGGACGCAATTTCTGCAACAAGCTCTGGAACGCGTCGCGCTTCCGCCAGATGAGCGGCCCGATGCTCGACAACTCCTCGCTCGAGGCGATCGTCGCGCGCGTCGATCCCGCGCTCTGCGACGCGGACGACCACGCGATTCTCGACGGGCTCGTGCGTCTCGTGCGCGGCTGCGCGGACGCGCTCGCGAACTACGAGTTCAACGCCTACACGCAGGCGCTCTACGCGTTCTTCTGGAACGACTTCTGCGACTGGTACGTGGAGGTGGCGAAGACGCGCCTCGCCGACGACGCGCTGCGCGGGAACGTGCTCGCGATTCAGGATCTGTGCCTGCGCCAGTTCCTGCTCTGCCTCGCGCCGCTCACGCCCTTCATCGCCGAAGAGCTGTATCACCTGCTCGGATACATTCCCGAGGGCGAGTTCCTGCAGTCGCAGCGGCTCGTCTCCGCGGACGAGCTCGCGGGCGCGCTCGCGAAGCGCGGGCTGACGATCGACGCGAACGCGGTGAACGACATCGCGCAGATCCGCGAGTTCGTCACGCAGGCGCGCGCGCTCAAGTCGCACAACAACGCGGGAACGAAGAAGGACTGCCTCTTCCGCCTCGCGCTGAAGGACGCGGCGGCGGGCGCGCTGCTCGAACGCAACGCGGCGAAGCTGAAGACGCTCGTCGGCGCGCGCGAGATCGAGACCGTTCCCGCGGGAACGGCGGCGGACGGTCCCTCGGCGGTCACGCCGCTGGGCACGCTCTCGCTCGACGTGACGGGGCTGATCGACGTCGTCGCCGAACGCAGGCGCCTGACGAAGGAGCTGGAAAAGCTCGAAAAGGCGGTCGCGGCGGGAACGGCGAAGATCAACAATCCGGCGTTCGCCTCGAAGGCGCCCGCGCACATCCTCGAAGGCGCGAAGAAGCAGCTCGCGGAAACGCTCGCCAAGCGCGACGAAACCGCCAAGCTCCTCGCCGCCCTCGGCTGAGGCGCCGCGCGCTTCCGATTGCCGATTCACGGGAGGGCGACCGTCTCGGTTGCCCTCCTTAAAATTTTCTTCCCGCGATGCGTCTCTGCAGATACGCCGTTTATCTCGCCTCGAATCCGGATTGCCCGGACGCGCCCGACGCGTTCTACAATCCGGCGACGGATACGGACAAGGCGCGCCGCCATCTGCCGCATTGGGAACAGTCCGAAAAATTTTTCTTCGTCACGTTTCGTCTTGCGGATTCTCTGCCGCAGGAGGTCCTGCGCCGATTGAAGGAGGAGCGCGCGGCTTGGCGGGCTCTTCATCCGGAGCCGTGGGACGAAGCGACCGAAGCGGAGTATTACGAGAAATTTCACGTCCGCGTCGAGAAATTTTTGGACGAGGGACACGGCTCCTGCGTCCTGCGGGAGGAACGGATCTGCAGAATCGTTCACGACGCGTTGCGGCATTTCGACGGAATCCGCTACCGTCTGGCGTGTTTCGCGATTATGCCGAATCACGTGCATGTGCTCCTGAAGACTCTCGGCGGACACGAACTGAGCGACGTTCTGTTCGTGTGGAAAAGTTTTACGGCGCACGCGATGAACAGAGCTCTCGGCGGGCGCGGGCAAATTTGGCAGCACGAGTCGTGGGACCGCATGATCCGCTCCCGCGCGCATTTCGACCGCGTCGTCCGATACATCCTCGACAATCCCAAAGGAGGGTAATCGTCCCGATTGCCCCTCCGTGAGCGTCGAATTCTCTCTCCGTCGCTCGGTTTTCGCCTCTTCGGACAATCGGGGACGCGCCTCTTCCGTGACGTTCCCGCGCCCTTTGCGCTTGCGCCCGCGGGCGCGGCGGCGGAAACTTGAAGGCTTCCACGGCGAACAACATCATTCACGACAACGTAATTAAAATCACATGACGGCGGTGACATCGTTCTGCGGGCTGTGCCTGCTTCTGATAATCGGCAAATTTCTGCGGATGCGCTTTTCGCTTTTTCAGCGGCTGTATCTGCCCTCGTCGGTCATCGCCGGCGTCGTGGGGCTGTGCGTCGTGTTCTTCGGCGGCGAGCGCGTTCCCGCGGGCTGGTACGCGGGCTGGAGCGGCATTCCTTCGTTCCTGATCAACATCGTGTTCGCGGCGCTTTTTCTCGGCGTCTCCACGCCGGGGCTCAAAAAGATCTGGCGCGTCTCCGCCCCGCAGCTCTGTTACGGGCAGATTGTCGCGTGGGGGCAATACGCGGTCGGCGCGCTCGTGGTGATGCTGATTCTGAACCCGCTGTTCGACGTCGGGCCCGCGTTCGCGGCGCTGATCGAAGTCGGCTTCGAGGGCGGGCACGGCACCGTCGCGGGGCTTTCGGACACGTTCGCGGAGCTCGGCTGGGCGCAGGGCAAGGACCTCGGCTTCACCGTGGCGACCGTCGGCATGATCGCGGGCGTCGTGCTCGGCATGTGGCTCATCAATCTCGGCGTGCGCTTCGGTTGGGTGAAGAACATCCGCTCGTTTTCCGAGCAGACGGAGAGCGAGCGCCGCGGCGTCTATCCGAAGGACGAATCGCCCTCCGCGGGCAGGCAGACCGTGTGCGCGGACTCGATCGACTCGCTCGCGCTGCACGTCGCGATCGTCGGGATCGCCGTGCTCGTCGGCTACGGGATCAAGGAATTTCTCGGGCTGCTCGACGGCTTCGCGCCCGAGGCGGTGCGCGACCTGAAGGTGCTGAAGAGCTTTCCGCTGTTCCCGCTGTGCATGATCGGCGGGCTCGTCGTGCAGAACGCGCTGCGGTTTTTCCGGCTGGATCACCTGGTCGACCACGGGCTGATGCAGCGGCTCGCGGGAACGGCGCTGGACTTTCTGGTGGTCGCCGCGGTGGCGTCGATCCGCATCGAGTTCGTCGCGGAAAACTGGGCGCCGCTCGCGATCATCTGTCTCGCGGGCGTCGCGTGGAACGTGAGCGGCGTGCTTTTCCTGGCGCCGCGCCTTTTCAGGAACGCGTGGTTCGAGCGCGCGATCGCCGAGTACGGACAGTCCTCCGGCGTCACGGCGACGGGGCTGCTCCTGCTGCGCACCGTCGATCCGGAGACGAAGACCGTCGCCGCCGAGGCGTTCGGCTACAAGCAGCTGCTGCACGAGCCGATCATGGGCGGCGGCATCTGGACTTCGCTCGCCGTGCCGCTGCTGCTGACGCAGGGCTTCCCCGTCGTCGTGACGGTGAGCGTCTGCATGATCGTGCTCTGGCTGCTCTTCTGGCGCTTCGTCCTGCACCCCTCGAAGAAATACATCTGACGAAAGGCGTGCGCCATGCCTGAAAAAGCGAAGGAATTTCTGGATACGATCCTGCCCGCGGGAATCGCCGCGGAGCTCGTTCTCGCCGACGGGAACGCCGAAATCGAAAAAGGCGGCGGCACGCGGCGCTTCTTCCGCGCGCGCTTCCGCGGCGAGCCCGCCGTCGTCTGCGTGTACGACGACTCCAAGGCGGAAAACGCGCTCTACGCCGGAATCGCCGGCTTCCTCGCGCGCGTCGGCGTTCCCGCGCCGAAGATTTTTCTGCACGACGCGGCGGCGCGCGTGCTCGTCATGGAAGACCTCGGCGACGTCGATCTGTGGACGCTCCGCCGCGGGAACGATCCCGCCTGGCGCGACGCCTACCGCTCGGCGCTCGCGGGTGCGGTGCGGCTCCACCGCGAAGGGCTCGCCGGGCTCGGCGAAACCCCGATCATGCGCGACGGCTTCGACGCCGCCTACTACAAGTGGGAGCGCGACTACTTCCTGACCAACGCCGCCAAGGAGGCGCACCGGCTCTGCATCACCGGCATGGCGCGCGTCGAGCTCGAGCACGAGCTCGCGGGGCTCGCCGCGCGCCTGCTCGCGCTCCCGCCGCAGCTCGTCCACCGCGATTTCCAGTCGCAGAACGTCCTCTGGCGCGACGGCCGCGCGCGCTTCATCGACTTTCAGGGCATGCGCGTCGGCACCGGCTGGTACGACGCCGCGTCGCTGATCTTTGACCCCTACGTCGATTTCTCCGACGCCGAACGCGACGCGCTCTTCGACGACTACTGCAGCTTCGTCGGCGTCCCCGAAGCGGAAAGACCCGAAGCGAAAAAGACGTTCTTCTGCGCCGCCGCGCAGCGCCTCATGCAGGCCTGCGGCGCGTATTTCTTCCTGTCGATGAAGATGGGCAAGCCGCGTTACCGCGCGTTCGCTCTCCCTGCGCTGGACCGCCTGAAGCGCGTCGCCGAAGCCGCGGGAACGCTCCCGAACCTGGCGATGCTTGCGACGGAGCTCCGCTCCCGCGAACGCCGCCGCGCCGCCCTCGGCCTCGCCTGAAAACCGCCCGCGCCGCGACCGTCGCCGCCGCGCGATAAAATATGCTCTCGGGAACGCGTTCGCCGCATGGACGAAACGGGAAAAGTTTTCGTCCTAAAGAAAAATTCGCGTCTTGATGTTTGACATACGGGGGGGGGTATTACTGTTCCTTCCACTTATGAAACACATCATCGCAATTACCTTTCTCCTCGCCGCGGGAACGCTCCTCGCGAACGCGGAAAATATCGACGTCACAACAACTCGAACGCAAATCAATCGTACCCAAGCGACCTCTGTCGCCGGAAATACTTACAACGTTTCGACGGGGCAAGTGTTCCTTTCGGGGTGGGACGGCTCTAATACCGTCGCAACCTCTTTTGATATCAACTTTATTCTCAACGGCACAGGCTGTGTCGGCGATGCGTATTATGATGGTGAGATTACAGCTGCGTTGCGTCTTGGGGATAAAGCTACGGTCGCCGGACAGGTCACAATCGGAGGCGATACTCATATTTGGAGCACGACTGCGGAAAACGGCATTTCCGGAAACATCGTGACGGCGGACTTGGACTCGACCGTTACGCTTATGGGAACGCTTACGGGAACAAATAACGCTCAAGTCAGTTCTTCGCTGCTCGTGCTTTCCGGATCGTCAATCGTGTTGCCGACGCTTGACGTTCAACAATACGCTTCGCTGAAATTCGACAGCTCCGACATCGCGTTTTCTTCCATCACGGGGCAGGGAGCCGTTTCGTTCGCTGAAAATTCTAAGATTAATCTGAAGGAGGGCGAAACGCTTTCCATCGCGGCAGGAACGCTGGCGTTTGGTTCCACGACGCTGACTTCCTCAATGGACAACGATACGTTGCTCGGTGCAGTGTCAGATTATTTCAAAGGCGCGGCGATTTCTTCCGTCAGCTTTATCGGCAATGTCTTGACGATCGAAGCCATTCCCGAGCCGTCGGCGTTCGGGCTGTTGGCGGGCTTGGGCGCGCTCGCGCTGGCGGGAACGCGTCGCCGTCGTCGGAAATAAAGTTCAGGGCTTAAAAGGCAATTACTCTTCGACCTTTTAAACTTTTTCGACTTCTCGACTTTTTTCATAGTGTGTGTTGGCGTTCCCGCGCGGTGAGGCGCGGGGACGCTTTTTTGTCGCGGGAACGGCGGGGAAATCCGGGAATTCCGCGCTTCGTTTCGGCGCTTTTCCGTGAAGATTTCCGTGAGCTTCCGTGGTGAAGATCGAGCCGTTCGCGTTCCCGCGTCGCTTGAAAGTTTTTCGTTTAAGGCGTATTCTCCGCGTCATGAAAAATCTGAACATTCCTCTCCGCATGCGCCGCTTGCGCGCGAACGTGTCCGTGCGCGCGATGCTCGCGGAAACGCGCGTCGTTCCCGCGCAGCTGATCCAGCCGCTCTTCGTCGTCGAGGGCGACGCGCGCGAGCCCGTCGAATCGATGCCTGGCGTCGAGCGCCTGCCGATTCCCGAGCTCGTCGAGAAATGCCGCGAGCTCGTCGCGCTCGGCGTGTTCGGCGTCGCGCTTTTCCCGAAGACGCCCGAAGAGAAGAAATCGCCCGACGGGCGCGAGGCGACGAATCCCGACTGCCTCGTCTGCCGCGCGATCCGCGCAATCAAGGCCGCCGTTCCCGAATGCGTGATCTTCGCCGACGTCGCGCTCGATCCCTACACGACGCACGGGCACGACGGCGTGCTCGACTCCGCGGGAACGGACGTGGACAACGACGCCTCCGTCGAAATCCTTTGCCGCATGGCGCTCGAAAACGCGCGCGCGGGAGCGGACTTCGTCGCGCCTTCCGACATGATGGACGGCCGCGTCGCCGCGATCCGCGAGACGCTCGATGCCGCCGGGCTCACGCGCACGGGCATTCTCGCCTATTCCGCGAAATTTGCGTCCGCCTACTACGGGCCGTTCCGCGACGCCGTCGGCAGCAAGACGAACGCGGCGGACAAAGTTTCCGGGCTCACGAAAAAGACCTATCAGCTCGCGCCCGCCAACCGCCGCGAGGCGATGCGCGAGGCGCTCGCGGACGAGGCGGAAAATGCCGACATGGTCATGGTCAAGCCCGCGGGGCCGTATCTGGACGTCGTGCGCGACGTGCGCGAAAGCACGCTGCTCCCCGTCGCCGCGTATCAGGTTTCCGGCGAATATTCGCAGATCATGGCGGCGGCGCGGCTGGGCTGGCTCGACCTGCGCGCGTGCCGCGACGAATCGCTGCTCGCGATCCGGCGCGCCGGCGCGGACCTGATTCTGACCTACTTCGCCGAATCCTACGCCCGCGACTTCAGCGCCTGAGGACGCGCTTCGCGGGAACGCGCTCCCGCCGTGTTCCCGCGCGCTATTCCTTTTTCAGGAGCGCGGGGGCGGCGGCGAGGAGGCTTTCGAGCAGGTTGTGCGAAAAATGGTTCAGCGTTCCCGCCATCTCGAATTCCGGGCCGCGCGCGTAGCCGTCGCCGTCGCGCGCGGACGCGTCGCCTTCGCCGCGCAGGACGCGCAGCGTGCGCAGCAGCTCCTCGAGGTCGCCGCGCACGTCGATCCGCGAGCCGATGCGCAGCGGCGAATCGCCGAACGCGCGCGAGCCGTCGTAGTCGATTTCGCCCGTTCCCGAAATGCGCAGCACGTCGTTACGCAGCAGAAATTTTTCGCAGCGGATCGGCTCGCCCGCGCGGGAACTCAGCTCCATGTCGAGCTCTTCGAACGGGAAATCCGCCAGGTCGCGCTGCAGGCGGCTGAGCGCCTTCGCGGTCTTGCGCGCGCGCGAGGAAAGCCCGCCCGCGAGGTCGCCGAGAAGTCCGACCATGCTGCCGCTCACGTTCGCGAGCCCGCCGACGAGATGCGCGCGCTCGTCGCCGGCGGCGAAGATGCGCACGCGCCCTTCGCGACCTGAAATGCGCGCGCGCGCGGCGAAGGCGTCGGGAAGCGCGTCGGGCGAATCCGCTTCCGCGCGCGAGGAGAAATCGACGGCGAAGACGCCTTCCGCCGGCGGCGGATTCTTCCCGCGCAGCGCGGGAACGGCGTCGCAGAGACGCGCGTCGCGGATTTCCGCCCGCGTCTCCGCGAGGAAGAACGGCGCGCGTTCCCGCGCTTCGAGCGAGGCTTTCAGCGAAAACGTCCCGTCGAAGAACGTCCGCGACGTCGCGGAAATCGCGAGCCGCCGCGCGTCCGAGCGCGCCTCGCCCTCAAGCCCGCGGATCACGTTTTCGGGGACGACCAACTCTCCGACGCGGAATTTCGCTCTGCCTTCGAACGCCGCCCACGGCGCCGTCGGCGCCTTCGCGGGAACGCCGCGCGCGGAACGCTTCGGGTGCGCGGGTGCGGGAACGGGCGCCGCGGCTTCGCCGGGAACGACGGCGTTCTTCGCGATTTCGCCCGCCGCCGCGACGGAGACCGCCGCCGCGCGCGCCGTTTCCGAACGCGGCGGAGAAAACGTCCGCGCGAGCGCGAGAAAGTCTTCCGCGTAGAGCTTCGGCGCGTTCACGGACGCGTCGAAACGCGTGACGCCGTTTTCGCGGTCGAAATCCAGCCGGGAAAAGCGCGCGAGCACGCGGGAACGCCCCGCGCCTTCGGTCTCGACGACGAGGCGCGCCGCGTCGCCGCCGACTTCCGCCTCGCCGTGCGCGAGCTCGAGCGTCACCGCGCGCGGCGGTTCGACTCCGGCTTCGCGCGAGCGCAGGCCGCGCAGTTCCGCCGAAAATTTCGCGCGCGCGGCGGACGCGTCCAGCGCGCCGTGCAGGGCGAACGTTCCCGCGGAGACGGCGACGTTTTCCGCGAAAAGCGGCTGGCGCGGCAGCTCGGCGAGCGAGCCCGAGACGTCGCCGCGGAGCGAAGTGAGCTTTTTGCCCGCGAAGCGCAGAGACAGATCGCCGGAAGCGACCGCCGCGCCGGCGGAACCCTTCAGCCGCGCGTTCTTCAGATCGACGGCGGTCGCGAAGCTTCCGGACGCGTCGCGGGAGACGCCGACGAAATTGTCGTCGGATTTCAACGACAGCCCGCGCAGCAGCGGCGCGCCGTCCTCTTCCGCCATCGCGAAGTCGCGGATCGTCATGCCCTTTTTGCGCGTCGAAAATTCCACGCTGTCCTTTTCTCCGACGAATTCGATTTCTCCGTCGAGCGTTCCCGAGAAGCGGAATTTCCCGTCGGAAAGCAGGTTCAGCAGGCCGAGCGGGAACGCCGAGGCGCGCAGCGCGATCTCCTTGCCGGCGAGCCCGGCGAAAGGATCGCCGAGGGCGAATTCGAAGGGATCCGTCGTCGCCGAAAGCAGCGTCGCCGCGTTTTCGCCGAGCTCGGAAAGCGCGAATTCGAAACGCTTCACGCGCGCGCCGCCGTCGGCGATTTCCGCGTCGAAGTCCGAGCGCAGCGCGAGCTCGCGGTCCTTCACGTCGGAAAAGAGCTCGCCGAACGCGCCGCGCCGGAACGCCGCGGGCTCGACGGAAACGGAGCCTTCGAGCCGCGTCGCGCCGCCGCGGAAATCGCGCGAGGCGCGCGCTGAAAGCCCGCCGACGCGCGTTCCCGCGTCGTCGAAAAGCCTCGCCTCCGCGCAGCTCAGCGCGAGCTCGTCGGCGCGCGCGTCGAGGCGCGCGGGCACGCTTGCGGAAAAGCCGCGCCACAGCGTGCGCCCCGCCTTCGAAAGCGCGAGGTCGCGCACGCGCAGCGGTTCGTCGCCCGCGAGCGCGAAGTCGCCGTTCCCGTCGCGGGTCAGCTTCAGCGTTCCCGCGAGCGCGCCGGATTCGACGCGGACCGCGGCGGCGTTCCCGCGGGAGCCGCGCGCGAGGAACGGGTTGAGCAGCGGCAGCGGAACGTCGTTGAATTTCACGTACGCGAGCGCGTCGCCTTCGCCGCCCGCGGAAAATCTGATCCCGTCCGCGAACGCGACGGAAAACGCCTCCGGCAGCGAGATCTCCGCCAGCACGACGGGCGGCACGCCTTCGGCGACGGCGGAGAGCGACGCGAAGAACGAGCGGACGGAAAACGCGTCGCTGGAAAATGCGAGCGCGCCGCGCGCGTTCAGCGAGGCGTCGGGCAGAAACGAGACGCCGGCGAACGTTCCCGCGAGCTCTTCGAAACGCACGTCGCAGGAAAAGCCGACGGCGCGCGCGTTCCCGACGCCGGAAACGTCGAGCGCCGCGCGGCCGCGCATCCGCGGCGCCTCGCGCAGAAAGCCGAAGCGGCGCAGTTTTTCGGACGCGAAATCCGCCTCGATCTTTCCCGAAAAATTTTCCGCGTCGAACGTTCCCGAGCCGGAGACCGAGCAGGGCGCGCCGGGCGCGGAAGCGATTTTCCACGCGCCCGCTTCGTCGGATTCGAAGACGACGCCGGCGATTTCGGCGCGCGCGCGGCGCGTTCCCGCCAGCCACGCGAGCGGGGCGAAGTCGCGCTGCGCGTCGCGGTTTTCGCCGTCGAACGCGAATTCGACGGGCTCGGCGCCGGGGACGTCCGCGCGCGCGCAGGCGCCGACGAGCTCGCTGCGCGCCTTCGCCGCGGCGGAAAGCGAGGCGCGGCGCAGCGCGAGCGCGAACGTCGCGTCGCCGACGCGCAGACGCGCGCCCTCGGGCGCTTCGAGGTCCGCTTCGGGCGCGGCGCCGAAGAGCGCGGCGGGAACGTTCGCGCGGACGCGCGCGCGCGGCAGAGCCAGCTCGCGCCCGCCGGAAAAGCGCAGCGCGACGTCGCCCAGCTCGAAATCGGAAAAACCGCTCGACCGCCACGAGCCGAAGCTCGCCTCGACGCCGCGGGAACGCAGCAGCGCGACGGCGATTTTTTCCTGCACGGAATCGCGGGAGAGTGCGAAGAGCGCGCCGCCCGCCGCGACGAGCGCGAGCGCGGCGGAGCCGAGGAGGAAGCGGGAGATTTTCGCCATGCGGGAACGCGGTCAGAGCTTGTCGGGAACTTCCGTGTAGATGCGTCCGAGCTTGGCGCGGCCGCACTCGCGGATGATGAAGGCGCGCACGTCGGGGCGCGCGGTCGCGGCGTCTTCGTCGTAGAAGAACAGCACGGGCTTTCCGGGCGAGGCCTTGCCGATCGCGGCGATCTGCGCGGAGAATTCGAACGGCGAGAGCAGCTCGGAATCGTCCTCGCCGATGCAGATGTCGCCCTTCGCGTTCATGCGCACGAGCACGACGCGGTTGAGCACTTCGCGCAGGTGGGCGCGTCGGCGCGCGCGCGTTTCGCGGTCGGCGGCGGAAATCCGCGCGGGACTGTCCGTCCAGACGTCGGCGCGGCGCTCGGCGCACGCGGGGAAGAGCGCCGCGGCGAGCAGCGCGAAAAAAGAGGTGAGGATTTTTTTATTCATCGGGATTCCTTGTCAGCAATTGAACCTGCAGGCCGTGCTTCTGCGCCTGATCGACGACGAAGACGGTGTATTTCGTCGCGGCGTCCTCGTCGGCGACGAGCACGAGCGAAGCGACGCCGAGGCGCTTCGCGCGCGCCGCGAGCGCGTCCGCGAATTCCCCGGCGGGAACGGGCTCCGAGTTGATGAAGAACTCTCCCGAGCCCGTCACGGCGGCGACGAGGCGCGTCTCCGTCCGCCCCTTCGCGGCGGAATCCGCGCTCGGCGGCGTGATGCCGAGCTGCGCGACGTCGTCGAACTTCATGCTCATCAGAAAAAAGAAGATCAGCACCGTCATCACGTCGATGAGCGGGACGATGTTGATGCCGGAGATGCGGCGGCGGCGCGCGTAAAAGACTTCTGCCATGGCGGAGCAGGTTTCAGCGTTCCCGCGCGTCGAGGCGCTCGACCAGCAGCGCGAGGCGCGAGGCGAGCACGTCGATCTTCCGCGAAATCCAGTTGTCGGCGAACAGCGCGGGCATCGCGATGAAGAGCCCGAGCATCGTCGTCGTGAGCGCGAGGCCGACGCCGCGCGTCAGCGACGCCTGGTCCGGCAGGCCGCCCGTTTCCGGGAACAGCGTAAACAGCCCGTAAACCGTGCCGAAAAGCCCGATGAGCGGCGCGATCGCGACGACGGAGTCGAGCACGAAAAGCCCGCGCTCCATGCGGGAGCATTCGAGCCGCGCGTACGCCGCGAGCGCCTCGCGGTCGGGATTTTCGCGCAGGGCGAAGGCGACG
Organism: Candidatus Spyradosoma sp. SGI.093; assembly: GCF_050314555.1. Lineage (NCBI taxonomy): Bacteria > Pseudomonadati > Verrucomicrobiota > Opitutia > Candidatus Spyradosoma > Candidatus Spyradosoma sp. SGI.093. The sequence goes on from NZ_JBNPNH010000007.1 coordinate 31,049, forward strand.
ATCTTGCCCGCCGCGCTCCGCGGGAACGCCTTGGCGATCGCGGCGAAATCGCCCGCGAGAATCAGCTCCAGCGCCTCCGCGGGAAGCACGCGCGCCGCCCGCAGCGCGAGCAGTCTTTCCGCGACGATGAACGCGGCGAGCAGCGAGCAAAAACCGAGCGGCAGCAGGAACCAGCCCGCTCCACGAATGATTGTTTCCATGCCGCCATCTTAAATTTCCGCGCTCCCGCTTTTCAACAAGCAAAACGCCGCGGAAGGCGCGGGCGTCTCCGCCTTCACGAGAACGGGAAGAGGTGCGCGAGGAGCGCCTCGCCGCAGACGCGGTAGATCAGCGCGCCGAGCAGCAGCCACGGGCCGAGCGGGAACGCGGACGATTCGGTTCCGGCGGCGAATTCCCGCGCCGCGTCCTCGTCGCCTTCCAGCGCGAGCCGCGACGCCTCCGCCGGGCGCGTCGCTGCGGGAACGCGCTTTCCGAAAATCCGCGCGAGCAGCACCGCCGCGATTCCCAGAAACGACGACGCGAAAAACGCGAACACCGCGCCGCGCCAGCCGAAAAACGCCCCGACGCCGCCGAGCAGAATCACGTCGCCTTCGCCCATCGCCTCGCGCCGCGCGATCACCGACGCGAAGTAGCGCACCCAGTAGGCGAGCGCGCTCCCGACCGTCAGCCCGACGACCGCGGGAACGAAGCCTTCGCGGAAGCCGACGAGCCAGCGCGCGGCGTCCGCGGCGGGCGCGGCGCCGTGGATTTCCGGCAGCGCGAACGAGCACAGCAGCCCCGCGACGACGAACGGCGCGTTCACGGAATCGGGCAGGCACATCGTGTCCCAGTCGATGAAGGCGAGCACGACGGCGAACGCGCAGAAGAGCATCAGCGCGACGGCGTCCTGCCACGGGAAGAACTGCCACGCGCACGCGAAAAGCGTTCCCGTGAGCGCCTCCACCGCCGCGTAGCGGAAACCGAAGCGCCGCCCGCAGCACGCCGCGCGGCCGCGCAGAATGAACCACGAGAGAATCGGAACGTTGTGCCGCAGCGGAATCGGCGCGCCGCACGCGCAGTGCGAGCCGGGGAAGACGACGCTCTCGCCGCGCGGAACGCGCAGGATGCAGACGTTCAGAAAACTCCCGACGACCGCGCCCAGCACGAAGAACGCGCCCGTGAAGAAGTGCGGGAAAAGCGCGTGCGTCTGTTGCAGAGTCTCAAGCATTGCACGCAAGTAAACGACCGCGGGAACGCCGGCGCAAGCCGCGAATGCCGCGCGCGTCGCCCGCGCGAAAACGGCGGCGAAGAATTTTTTTTTCGCGGACGCGAAACTTTTTTCGGCGGGAGCGGTTTAAGAGCGCAAACGGAAACGAATTTCATCGGGGCCGTTCGTCAACAAAAACCAATTACAAATCCAAACAGAAAAGACATCATGAAGAACAAACTCATCGCCGTCCTCGCTCTCGCGTCCGCGTCCCTTTTCGCGTTCGCCGAAGCTCCCGCCGAAAACGTCGCTCCCGAAAAGGCGAAATGCTGCCCGACGCAGCGCTGCGCCAAGGAAGGCAAGTGCGCGAAGCACGACAAATGCGACAAAAAATCCTGCGACAAGGATTCGAAGTGCGCCAAGGGCCCGCAGGCGCGTCCGCGCTTCCTCGTGAAGCACATGCTGCTTTCGCTCGACGACGAGGCGCTCGCCAAGCTCGCCGACGAAATCGCCGCCGTCCGCGCCATGACGCCGGAACAGCGCGCCGAAGCGCTCTCCAAGCTCCCGAAGCCTGAATTCCGCGGCGCTCCGCGCGGCGAACGCCAGGGCTTCCGTCGCCCCGCCGCGCCGCGTTCCGAAAAGTGCGATTCCTGCGGCGACAAGCCGGGCAAGGAAGCGCGCGGTCCCCACGCGCCCCGCGGCGAACGTCCGGGCAAGGGCATGCGCGGCCCGAAGGGCAAAGGCCCCGCCGAAGGCGAAGCGCTCCCGCCGCCGCCGGTCGAAGAAGCCGTCGCCGAGTAAACGGCAGACGGAGGAGCGGACGACCGAGCTCGTCCCGCACGAAAAAAGCGTTCCCGAGAAATTTCGGGAACGCTTTTTTCGCGTCGCGCGGGAACGCTGTCTCTCAGCCGCGCGCGAGTTTTTCGCGGCGGGCGCGGACGGCGGCGGCGAGGTTTTCGCAAACTTTCTCCGTCGCTTCGAAATCGATACAGGCGTCGGTGATGCTCTGCCCGTAAACGCAGGAGCCCTTGCTGTTGCAGTCGTAGTCCTGGCGGCCTTCGACGAGATTGCTCTCGATCATCACGCCGGCGATCGCGCGCGTTCCCGCGGCGATCTGTTCGCCGAGTTCCGCGGCGACGAGCGGCTGGCGCGAGTAGTCCTTTCTGCTGTTCCCGTGCGAGCAGTCCACGACGACGCACGCGGGCAGCTTCACCTTCGTGAGCTTTTCGACGCATTCGGCGATGAATTCGGGCGCGTAGTTCGGGCCCGTGCGCGAGCCGCCGCGCAGGATGATGTGCGAGTCCTTGTTGCCCTGAGTCTCGAAAATCGCGACGACGCCGTCCTTCGTGACGGACGGGAACCAGTGCGAATGATGCGCGGCGCGCACGGCGTCGATGGCGACCTGAATCGTGCCGTCGGTGCCGTTCTTGAAGCCGATGGGCATGGAAAGCCCCGACGCGAGTTCGCGGTGAATCTGCGATTCCGTCGTGCGCGCGCCGATGGCGCCGTAGGAGACGAGGTCGGCGAGAAACTGCGGCGTGATCGGGTCGAGGAATTCCGTCGCTGCGGGAACGCCGGCTTCCGCGAGGTCGCAGAGCAGGCGGCGCGCGATGCGCAGCCCTTCGTTGATGCGGAACGTGCCGTCGATGAACGGGTCGTTGATGAGCCCCTTCCAGCCGACGACGGTGCGCGGCTTCTCGAAATAGGTGCGCATGACGACGAAGAGCTCGCGCGCGTGTTTTTCGGCGAGCTTTTTGAGGCGTCCCGCGTATTCCTTGGCGGCGGCGATGTCGTGGATCGAGCACGGTCCGGTGATGCAGAGCAGGCGGTCGTCCTTGCCGTTGAGGATGTCGCCGATCTGCGCGCGCGCGGATTCGACGGTTTTGACGGCGGCGGCGCTCGGACAGATTTCGTCGATGAGCAGGGCGGGCGTCAGCAGCGGCTTTCGTCGCTGGATGCGGGTGTCGTCGGTTTTGATGGTATTCATTTTTGCAGTTCTTTCAAAAAATCATTTCGGGAGGCGTCTGGCAACGCGGGAACGCGCTCACGCGGCGGATTTTCCGGGCGCGGAGAAGGTTTCCGGCGGGAGGCGCTTTTCGTAGAATTTCTTCAGTGTGAGGCGGTGAATCTTCGCGTTGTGGCGGACGTCCACGGGGAATTTTTTCGGGTGGACGAAGAACAGCGCGACGGCGCGGGTCGCCTCATGCTTCGCCGCGAGGCCGCGGAGCGCGTCCGGCAGGGCGGCGAGGCGCTCCTTCGGCGTTCCCGCGCGGGGCTCGACGACGATCGCCGGGACGGCGTTCCCGCGTTCGCCCAGCCCGACGAGCGCGCAGCGGAAGACGTCCGGATGCGTGTTGAAGACGGGCTCCACCGCTTCGGTGAAGAGCGTTCCCGCGGCGGTTTCGACGCGTTCCGCCTTGCGGCCGAGAAACCAGAGCCGCCCGGCGTCGTCGAGGTAGCCGACGTCGCCCATGCGGTGCCAGACGGAGCCGTCGGCGCGGTCGAGGATTTTCGCGGCGCGGGTCGCCTCGGGGTCGTTGAAGTATTCGCGCGTGGTCGTCGGTCCGCAGACGCAGATTTCGCCGGGAACGTTTTTCGGGAGCGGGGAAATTTCGTCGAAGCTCGCGATCGCGCCGTCGCGTATCGGGACGATGCGCACGCGGTTGCACGGGAGCGGCGTTCCCGTGCAGGTGCCGCGGCCGTGCTCGGTGAGTTCGCCCGTGCGGGCGAGCACGTCGTCCGCCGTGACGTCGGAGACGGGCAGGTTTTCCGTCGCGCCGTAGGGCGAATGGATTTCGGCGTTCGGGAGCACTTTCTTCAGCAGCGCCATGACGGCGGGCGGCACGGCCGTTCCCGCGCAGAGCACGCGGCGCAAGCTCGGCAGCGTCTCGCCGCGCGCGTCGCAGTATTCGGCGATCTTTCGCCAGAGAATCGGCGAGCCGAAAGAGTTGGTGACGCCGTTTTCGCGCACAGCGCGGACGATTTTTTCCGGGTCGAGCGCGGCGGGCTTGGCGGCGTTCATCGGCGGCGTGACGGTCGTCATGCCCAGCGCGGGATTGAAGAGCGCGAAGATCGCCAGCAGGGGCAGGTCGATTTCGCCCGGCGCGATGCCGTAGAAGTCGCGCACGATCTCGCGCTGCGCGTCGAACATGCCGTGCGTGTAGCACACGCCCTTCGGCGCGCCCGTGGAGCCGCTGGTGAAGAGAATCGCGGCGAGCTGCCCGGCGTCCGCGCGCGCGATTTCGGTCGGGAGCGCGGCGTCGCGGGAACGCCTTTCGACTTCGCGGGAAAACGCGCGCGTGCCGACGGTGACGGCGGTCTTCACCGAAGCGAATTTGCGGAAGAAGACGCGGCGCACCCACTGCGCGAGCGGAATGCCGACGAGCGCCTGCGGCTCCGTTCTGCGCACGCAACGCAGAAAGCTCTTCAGCCCCATGCCGGGATCGATCGCGACGGGAACGGCGCCGAGACGGAACAGCGCGAACGCGCACAGAATGAGGTTGAGCCCCGGGCGCGCCATGAGCAGCGTGCGCGTTCCCGCGCGGATGCCGCGCTCGGCGAAGAGCGCCGCCGTCGCCGCCGTGACGCGGTCGAGCCGCGCGAACGTGAGCTCGGCCCCGCCGTCCGGGCGGCGCACGGCGCAGACGTCGGGCACGCGCTCGGCGGATTCGCGGAGAAAGCGCGCGACGTTGAAGGAGGCTTTTTCGGAGTTCGGCATTTTTCGGGTTCGGCGGGAACGTTTTCCGGGCAAACAAAAACCCTCGATGCTCTCGAGGGTTTTCGGCGACGGAAAAATTTCTGATCAATAATCGCGGATGTTGATGAGACCCCAGAAGAGCGAGGTGTCCGAGCCGCTGAAGTCGCGGCGGCACCAGAGATCGTCCGTGTTGATGACGATCGTCGAGGCTTCGTCGAGATATCGGTAGGAATCCGGATTGGTCTTCACGACGCCGAGGAAGTTGTGGGAGGCTTCCGCGGAGACGTTGCTTCCGTGGTAATCGGTGTCGTAGGCGTGGCAGCCCGCGAACGCGAGCGCGAGAGCGGCGGCCGATGCAATGAGAGAAATTTTCTTGATCATGGTTGGACTGGAGGGGTTAAATTTTGAAACCACTTTACGGGTTTTCCCGCTTTTGTCAAAAGAAAATTGCGCCGCGCGCCTCGTCATTCCCGTCGGGACATGAAGAGCTGGAGCAGGTACCAGAACAGCGTCGCGATGCCGGCGAAGATCACCAGCGCCGCGCCGACGTGCTGATCCGTGCGGAACTGCGTCTTCACCGCCCACGTGTAATAAAGAATCACCGCCGCCATGAAGCCGACCATCGCGACGACGAACCACGTGCCCGGGTTGATGCCCGCGAGCGCGAAGACGAGAATCGCCGCGAGCGCGACGAAGAATCCGACCGAGACGACCGCGTGCAGGAACGAAAAATCCGTCCGCGTCATGAAGACCGTCGCTGTCAGTCCGCCCGCGAGAAGCAGCGTCGAGAGCGCCGCGGGAGCGACGATTTCGGAAAGCGCGATTTCCGGACCGAAGATCGCCAGGCAGACGTTCAGCAGCGGCGTGAAGATCACCGCTTCGGCGACGACGTAGAGCCCGAGCCCCGCGAGCTGCGTCGACTGCGACGCGCCGCCGAAGGCGAGCCGGTTCGCGAACATCGAGATCGCCCAGAGCGCCCCGAGCACGAGAAGCCAGCCGACCATGCCGTTCCCGAAAAGCAGCGCCGTCAGCACGTCCGCGAGCGGCGAAGCGAGCAGGCCGGAGAGAATCAGCCCGAACGCGGCGCAGGACGCCGCCACGAGCCCGTAGGTGCGGCGATAAAAACTCGCGCGGTCGGCGGGAGACGCCGCCGCGACGGTGAAGGGATTTGACGTGTAACTGTTCATAGCTCCGAAAAGCGTTGCAGTTTCCGTGCCCGGGCGCAAAGCAATTCCGTGCGGCGCGCGAAACAAAAAAAAGAAGCGGCGTCGCCGCCGCTTCCGGAAAGTCGCCCCGAGGCGTGCGCCTGACTCAGCGGGCGGGAACGCCTTTGCCGCGCCCCTTCTTCTTGGCGGGCGGGATGATCTCCACGTTCCCGCTGTCGCGGTCGCGGGAACGGCGCACGAGCCAGGTCTGGAAGATCGTCAGGATGTTCTGCATCGTCCAGTACAGCGTGAGCGCGGACGGCATCGCGTAGCAGATGACGGGGAAGATGATCATCATCGCGTAAAACATGTTTTTCTGTCCGGGCTGCGCGTTGGGCATCGGCGTCATCGCCATGTTGAAGAGCATCGTCGCGCCCATGAGAATCGGCAGCACGTGGATGTGCGCGCCGATGAGCGGGATCGTCGTGTCCTCGAGCCCGGGAATCAGGTCGGGCATCGAAAGGTCGGAGATCCAGAGGAAGCCCTGCAGACGGAGCTCCGCGCAGGTCTGGAACGCGCAGTACATGCCGAAGAAGATCGGAATCGAGATGAGCACCGGGAAGCAGCCCGCGAGCGGATTGATCTTGTTTTCGCGATACAGCTTCATCATTTCCTGCTGCATCTTCTGCGGGTTGTCCTTGTATTTCTCGCGGATCTCCTTCATCGGTCCGCTGAACTGCTGCATTTTCTTCGCGGAACGCTGCTGTGCCGCCGTCAGCGGCCAGGTGACGCCCTTCACGATCAGCGTCATCACGAGAATCGCCCAGCCCCACGACCATTCGCTCGCCGGCAGCAGGTCGTGAATCGCGTTCATCACGACGACGAGAATCTTGCAGAGCCAGTCCACGGAGATCACGCCGAAGAGATTGGTGAACTGCACGACGTTGCCGATGCCGGGAATCGTGTTTTCGAGCTCGGCGAGGCGCGTGTATTCCTTCGGTCCGATGAAGTAGGGAATCGAAATGTTCGCCGTCTGTCCGACCGCGAGCGCGGGCACGTCGAGCTGCGCGTAGCCCTGCGTCGTGAGCGTGAGATTGTTCAGACGTTCGGATTCGGAAAGCGGCTGCGGGAACACGAACACGCGCGAGACGATCGGGCGCGTCGTTTCCGAAAAACCGACGACGCTCGCGAAATACTGATTCGTCACGGCGACGAAACGGAGCGGGTCGGCGCGGTCGAGCGGCGCTTCGAAATCCGCCGCGGCGCGGCGCGCGCCCAGACCGAGAAAGCCGTCGGAGTCCTTGAAGACGTCCGGCGAGCATTTTTCGTAGTCGTCGCCGTCGTACCACGAGGCGTTCAGGAAGATGTTGGCGCGGTCGCCTTCCGTCGGCGGCAGCATGCCCGTCGAGACGAGCAGCGGGAACGCCGCGGGAGCGCCCGCGACGCGCCGAATCTTGATTTCGTGCGAGACGAGATAGGGGTCCGCCGCGCCTTCGCCTTCCTCGTCGAGCGAAAGCGTGTAGATGCGGCGGATTTCGAGCCCGTCCTTGCGTCCGAGCAGCGTGAGCGTGCGCGTTTTCGCCGCCGCGTCCTCGCGTTCGGATTCCACGGAAAATTCGACGCCGAACGGCACCGGCGCGACGCCGCGCACGCCCGAAGGCGACGCCAGACGCAGCGCGGGAACGCTCGAGCCTTCGTTGAAGAGCACCGGGGAGGCGTCGTCGAGCGACGTCGGCTGCTTTTTCAGCGCGACCGTCTTCAGGCCGCCGTCGCGGGAGCTGACGGAGAGCTTGAGCGTCGCGTTTTCGAGCGAGAAGAGTTGCTCCGGAGCGGCGGGAACGGCCGTCGCGGGCTGCGCGGACTCGGGAAGGGCGGCGACGGGCGCGGGAGCCGCGATCTGCGCGGGAACGGGAGCCTGCGCCGGAAGCGGTTCCGGTCGGTTCTTCGCCTGCCAGAACATGAGCCCGACGGCGGCGGCGATCAGCAATACGCCGATGATCGTGTTTTTCTTGTCCATCTGAAAGTTCTTCAAAAATTCGTAAAGAGATAATCAAAACAAAATCGCGTTCCCGCGGAAAGCGAAAAAGGGCGGGGCAGGGCGCAAAAAAAGCGTTCCCGCCGACTGCGGGAACGCTTTTTTTGTCCGGAAGAGCGGGGCGCTTACGCGAGCTCTTCGACCGTCACGTTGTGGGCGACGCCGTTGACCGTCATCGACAGGTTCGTGACGTTGCCGGAGACGGACGCGCGCGCGGAGATCGCGGGCGTTCCCGCGGAGGCGGGAGCCGGCGCCGCGGCGGGCGCGGGAGCGGGCTTCGGTTCTTCCTTCGGCGGGAAGTAGAGTTCCTTCACCTGCTGCGGGAACATCGCGTAGATGACGCAGTGCTCGTCGTCCGTCGGGAGATTGTTTTCCTTGAGCTCCTTGCGGAGGTCGTCCATGCGCGGCTTGAGCAGGTCCGCCGGGCGGCAGGTGATCGGGTCCTTCTTCGCGCGTTCGGCGGCGAGCTTGCGGATCTCGGGATCGACCGGCGCGGGCGTCTGCCCGAAGTAGCCGAGGGCGATGTCCATCGCGCCCGGGATGAACTGTTTCCAGCGACCGAACTTGACGTTCATCGCCGCCTGCGTGCCGACGATCTGCGAGGTCGGCGTGACGAGCGGGATCCAGCCGAGCTTTTCGCGGATGTAGGGAATTTCCGCGCAGACTTCCTCGAACTTGTCTTCCATTTTGAGCTCCTTGAGCTGGTTGCGGAAGTTCGAGAGCATGCCGCCCGGGACTTCGTAGCGGAGCGCGTCGATGTTGACGACCTCGTTCTTGTGGCTCGTGAATTTGGAAAGTTCCTCGTAGATGCCTTTTTCGTAGGCGGAAATTTCCTCGATGAGCTTGGCGTCGTAGTTCGGGCGGCGCGGATGGCCCTTGAGGAGCGCCATCATGCGCGTGTGGTCCGGGTGCGCGGTGCCGTCGGAGAACGGACGGATCGCGACGTCCACCGCGTCCACGCCCGCGTCGATCGCGGCGAGGTAGGAGGAGGCGCCGAGGCCGGTCGTCTCGTGCGTGTGGAAGTAGATCGGCACCTTGACGTTGTCCTTGAGGCCCTTGATGATGTCGTAGGCAGCGCGCGGCGAGACGAGGCCCGCCATGTCCTTGAGGCAGATGCTGGCGACGCCCATTTCCGCGAGCGTGCAGCCGAGCTTGATGAAGCCTTCGACGGTGTGGACGGGGCTGTTCGTGTAGCAGATGGTGCCCTGGGCTTCGCCGCCGGCCTTCTTCGTGGCCTCGATCGCGGTCTTCATGTTGCGCGGGTCGTTGAGCGCGTCGAAGATGCGGATCGTGTTCATGCCGTGCTTGACCGCCTGCGTCGCGAAGGCGGAGACGACGTCGTCCGGCGACTGATTGTAGGCGACGATGTTCTGCCCGCGCATGAGCATCATGTGCGGGGTCTTCGTCTTGGCGCGGATGGCGTCGAGGCGCTTGAAGGGAAATTCTTTGAGGAAGCGCAGGCCGGCGTCGATGGAGGCGCCGCCCCAGGTTTCGAGGCGTCCGTAGCCGACGGCGTCGAGCTTGTCCAAAATCGGGAGCATCTGCGCCGTGCTCATTCGGGTTGCCGCGAGCGACTGGTGCGCGTCGCGGAGGAGTGTACTGTTGAATACTACCGGTTTCATAGCAAAAAATTTCTGAATTTCGCACATTTTCCGCGTTTGCGAAAATCTTGTCGAGCTTTAAGCGCGCGGCGGGAAGGCGGTTCGGCGTCCGTCGTCCGCCGGACGAAAAAAAAAAGCGTTCCCGCGAAAATGCCCGCGGGAACGCTTTTTTTTCGTGAGAGGGAACGGACCTTATTTCCAGGCGAAGACGAGCTGGGCGTAGTAGGTCGTGTCCAGGTTTTCTTCCGCCGTCTTGGGAGAACGGTATTCGTTCTTCATGCCGATGCGGAAATACAGCTGCTCGACGTCCTTGACCTGCATCTGCAGGTAGGTTTCGTGTACGACGTAGTAGTGGTTGATGTCGTCGAGACCGGGGACGTAGGAAATCTCCGTCACGATCTTGCCCCAGCTCCACGCGTAGTCGTGCGAGAGCCCGAAGTCGAGACCGATCGTGTTCGTGTCGTCCTTCGGATCCCAGGTGTCGCCCACGTAGTGCTTGTAGCGTTCGTAGCGGTAGGAGAGACCGCCTCGGACCGAGAAGTGCCAATCGTCTTCGTTGAGAATCTTGAGCCCGAAGCCCGCCGCGCTCACGTCGAAGAACTCGATGTTCTGCACGCGGTCGAAGCCGGCGTCCGTGCGCGCGTACCAGAACCAGGGCTTGTGGAACTCGGACGTCCAGTCGAAGCCGGCGTGCAGGTTGTCCGCGGACTTCGTCCAGACGTCGGCGTCGTCGTCGCGCGTCTTCCCGTAATTATATTTCAAGTACAGCTTGAGGGCGTTGACGGCGTTCTTGATGACGGTCTGCGCGTAGGCGCCGCCGGTGACGCTTTCGGTGTTGCCGGTCGTTCCCGTGAGGGTCGCGCCGACTTCGTATTCGACCGCGTAATTGAATTTTTCGGCTTCGCGCTCTTCGGGGCTTTTCCCGTCGAGAAGCCAGGACGAAGTGACGTCGGAGATCGCGACCGAGGTGCCGCCGACGACGATTTCGCCGGGCGTCTGCGAGGCGGCCACGGGGCCCTGCAGCGTCGCGCCGGAGGACGTGCGGACGTTCAGCGCGGCGTCGCGGGAGATCGAGAGCACTTCGCTCTGCTTGATCTTGGTTTCGTCCGATTCCGTGTTGGACGTTTTGACGGTGACGACGCCGCCGTCGATTGCGGAGATTTCGCCGACGACGAGCGCGCCGTTCTTGCAGCGGATCTCGTCCGCGGAAAGGTTCGCGGCGAGAATCAGCGTTCCCGCGGCGAGCGTGAAGGGGAGAAGAGTTTTTTTCATGATCGGCTGAGGTGGATTTCGGGTGTTCGGAGGAGGGAAAGTCGCGGAGACGACGCGTTCCCGCGGGATTTCCGCGGGAACGCGCGAATCGGCAATTATTTGGAGGCCTTGCGTTCGAAGAGCTGGCGGATCTTCGCGCCGACGACTTCCGCCGGGTGCTTCGCGAGCTGTTCGCGCTTCTTGGCGAGCGTCGGGGCGCCCTTTTCGGCTTCCTTCATCCAGGTCTTGGCGAATTCGCCGCTTTCGATGCGCTTCAGCGATTCCTTCATGCGCTTCTTGACGTCCGGCGTGATGATCTTCGGCCCGTTGTAGTATTCGCCGAATTCAGCCGTGTTGGAGATGACGGCGTTCATCGCCGCGATGCCCTTGTTGTAGATGATGTCCACGATGAGCTTGGCTTCGTGGATGCACTCGAAGTACGCCATTTCCGGCGGGTAGCCCGCTTCGATCAGCGTTTCGAAGCCGTACTTCATCAGGTCCACGATGCCGCCGCAGAGAACGTTCTGTTCGCCGAAGAGGTCTTCGTAGGTTTCCTGCTGCATCGTGCATTCGAGCACGCCGCCGCGCGTGAGGCCTTCGCCCTTCGCGATCGCGAGCGCCGTCTGCATCGCGTTGCCGCTGGCGTCCTGGAACACCGCGACGAGACCGGGGCAGCCGAAGCCTTCCTCGAAGACGCGGCGCACTTCCGTTCCCGGGCCCTTGGGCGCGACCATGATCACGTCCACGCCTTCCGGCGGAACGATGTTCTTGAACACGTAGGCGAACCCGTGCGAGCAGCACAGCGTCTTGCCCGGCGTGACGTACTTCGCGATCTGTTCCGCGTAAACCTTCTTGTGGCTTTCGTCCGGAAGCAGAATGTGGATGATGTCCGCCTTCTTCGCGGCCTTGTCCACGGAGAGCGTCTCGAAGCCCGCGGCCTTCGCGGCCTTGAACGACTTGCCCGCGCGCACGCCGATGATGACGTTCACGCCGCTGTCGCGCAGGCAGAGCGCCTGGGCGCGGCCCTGGGCGCCGAAGCCGATGACGGCGATCGTCTTGCCCTTCAGGACCGAATCGTCGACGTCCTTGTCGTGGTAGATCTTGACGGCCTTCGGCGCCGCCTTTTTCGCGCAGGCCTTGCGGCAGCAGGCTTTTTTCGCCGGAGCCGCGGGAGCCTTCGCAGTTGTCTTTGCAGTAGCTTTTTTCGTAGCCATGATTTTTGTATGTGATGAAAAATTATTTGCAGGAATTGATGCCGCGTTCGAGCGTCAGCGTTCCCGTGCGCGCCATTTCGATGATTTCGTAGTTGTTCAGCAGCTTCAGCAGCGCGTTGATCTTGTTCGCGTTGCCCGTGAACTCGATGATCAGGCTTTCGAGCGAGACGTCGATGATCTGCGCGCGGAAGATGCCCGCGATCTCGAGAATCTGCGAGCGCGTCGTCTGGTCCGCCTTCACCTTCACCATCACGAGCTCGCGCGCGACGAAGTCCACGCCGTCGAAATTCTGAACCGTGATGACGTTGACGAGCTTGTCGAGCTGGCGGATGCAGCGGTTGAGCGAAGTCTCGTCCGCGAGAATCGTCGCGGTGATGCGCGAAATCTTCGGGTCGTGCGTCGGCGCGACGTTCAGCGTTTCGATGTTGAAGCCGCGGCCGCTGAGCATCCCGGAAACGCGGGCGAGAACGCCGAATTTGTTTTCGACCAAGGCGGAAACTGTATGCTTGTTCATATCGCAGAAAATGAATGGTAGGCGCTGAGGGACTCGAACCCCCGACCCTCTCGGTGTAAACGAGATGCTCTGACCAGCTGAGCTAAACGCCCGGGAAATGGACTTAAACCGCTAAAATGCCGCCTTTGACGACACTTTGCAAGAATGGAAATCTTCCGAAATACGCGCCGGCGGAGTTTCCCGCGGGAACGCTTTTTTCGGGCTCCGGGCCTTCGGGCTTCCTTCGCGCGTCCGCGCGTTCCCGCGTTTCGTCCCCGCTTTTGCGCTCGCGTTCGCGCGGGGGAAGTGCTAATTGAATTTCATGAAAAACTCTCGACCCGCCGCACCCCGGAACGCGCTTTTGGAACACCTGAACCTGTTCCCCATCCGCGCGGTGGCGGCGCGGTACACGCGGGCGGACGCGGGCGCGGACATGAAGGCGTCCGTCAACGTCGCGCTGCTGACGTTCCCGATGGGCATGGCGTTCGCGCTGATGGCGGGGCTGCCGGTGCAGATCGGCATCATCGGGTGCGCGGTTTCGGCGGTCGTCGGACCGATTTTTTCGGGAACGCGTTTTTTGGCTTTCGGACCGTCGAACGCGACGGCGGTGATGCTGCTGAGCGCGCTCGCGGCGGCGGGCGCGGAAACGGCGGACGCGCGCATGGCGCTGCTGCCGACGATCGTTTTTCTCGTCGGGGTCTTCATGGTGCTGGCGTCGGTCTTCCGCGTGGCGAATCTCGTGCAGTACATTTCGCGCACGGTGGTGACGGGCTACATCACGGCGGCGGCGGTGCTGATCATGGCGAATCAGCTGCCGAATCTGCTCGGCATCACGCTGCGGGGCTCGGAAGGCACGTTTTCTTCGGTCGCGATGTGCACGCTCCGGCAATGGCGCGAGGCGCATCCGGCTTCGCTCGCGCTGGCGGCGGGAACGCTCGTCGTCTATCTGCTCGTGCGCAGATTTCTGCCGAAGCTGCCGGACATGTCGATCGCGCTCGTCGCCTCCTGCGGGCTGATGTTCGCCGTGAACTGGTGGAACGATTATTTCCACGGCGGCGCGTCGCAGACGGTGGCGACGCTCGCGGACTTCGGGCTCGAGGAGTTCCGCTTCGCGTTTCCGGACATGAGCCTGAGCGCGCTCAATTCCGCGTTTTCCGCGGCGATGGCGATCGCGATTCTCGGCATGATCGAGGCGAGCTCGATCGGCAAATCCGTCGCGGCGCGCGCGGGCGAACGCTTCGACTGCAACCAGGAACTTTTCGGACTCGGCGCGGCGAATCTCGCCTGCGGGCTCTTCGGCGGCATGCAGGCGAGCGGCTCGCTGACGCGTTCGGCGCTGACGTTCGCGAGCGGCGCGCGGACGGCCTTTTCGGGCATCTTTTCCGGCGTGATTCTCTTCGGCGCGCTTTTCGGCACGGGCGACCTCATGCACTTCATTCCGAAGCCGGCGCTCGCGGCGCTCGTCATGTTCGCGGGAACGCGGCTCATCAATCTGAAGGCGATCCGGCTCGTGACGTCGGCTACGCTCGGCGACCGCGCGGTGTTTCTGCTCACGCTCGTCTGCGGCCTGGTGGCGCCGCTCGACGTCGCGATCTACTTCGGCGTGGGGCTTTCGATCATTCTTTTCCTGCGCAAGACGTCCACGCCGGAAATCGTCGAATACGGCTACAACGACCGCGGCGAACTCGCGGAAAAGACGCGCGGCGACGTCTCGGGAACGCCCGAAGTCTCCATCGTTCACATCGACGGCAATCTTTATTTCGGCTCGGCGGAAATCTTCCGCGACCAGCTGCGCCGCATGCTCGCGAATCCGAACCTGCGCGTGCTGATTCTCAAGTTCCGCAACGCGCACCATCTCGACGCGACGAGCGCCATGCTGCTGGAGGAGCTCGTCCGCTCGGCGCACGCCGCGGGGCGCGGCATCATCATCTGCGAAGTGCGCGCGGAAGTCTATCGCGTGTTCCGCGCCGCGAAGCTCGTCTCCGTGATCGGACGCGAAAACATTTTCCGCGACATGCCGAGCAATCTGACGCTTTCTGCCTCGCGCGCGATCCGCCACGCCTACAAGCTGCTCGGCGGCAAGGAGGCGCGCGTGAGCATCTACGCCAAGGCGAAGCCGGAGCCCGCCGCGGAATGAGGGGCGCGCCGCCGCCCGCCCTTTTCCCGCCTTACACCTTACACATTACACCTTCCACTTTCCACTTTCCACATTATACCCTCCAATGCCTGTTTTCGTTTACTGCATCGTGAATCCCGACGGGAGCGACGGCGCGACCCTCGAAATCGAACAGTCTTTCGGCGACGCGCCGCTCACGCGTCACCCGCTCACGGGCGAGCCGCTCCGCCGCGTCCTCACGCCCGCGGGACTGGTGACGCGCTACGGCGAAGGCGAAATCCGCCGCAAGGTGAACGATTCGCGCGAGCTCGAACGGCTCGGCTTCACGCGCTACGAGCGCGATCCCGCCTCCGGGCGTTATTTCAAGACGGCGGGAACGGACCCGAACGCGCCGGAATCCTTCGCGAAGCCGCGCGGCGACGAGCTGCTCCCGCACGAGGCGGACCTGCTTCACGGCGACGGCTGCACGTGTTCCCATTGCCGCGGCAAGCACCATCACGACCATTAAGAGCCGCGCCGCGGCGTTCCCGCGAAAGCAGGTTTCAGCGTCCTTTTTCGACGGGAAGAAAGACACGAAAAAGCCCGCAAGCCCTGTATTTATCAAGGTTTGCGGGCGATTTCGGGAGAAAATTGGTCGAGCTGAGAGGATTCGAACCTCCGACCCTTTGCACCCCATGCAAATGCGCTAGCCAGACTGCGCTACAGCTCGTAAAAGGAGTTTTCAGTTTCCTCTTTTCCCCGGGCGTTGTCAACCGGATTTTTGTTCGGTTTTTTTGTGCGCTTAAAAATCTCCCTTTCGGTGCGCTTTTTTATGAGGCATCGCGGTATTCGCGACGGCGGGCGCGCGTTTCCGCTTGACGGTTTTTCCGCGCGCATTTATTGTTTCACCTTACATTTTTTAACAACCTTTTTCATCACAAGCCATGGGCCAACCGAAACGCAAACAGTCCAAACGCCGCAGCGCTCTTCGCCGCGGAGCCAATCAGTACAAAGCGCCGCTTCTTTCCAAGGATCCGGCGGATGGAACCGCGTGCCTGCCGCACCGCGTCAATCCCGCCACGGGAATGTATCGCGGCCGCAAGGTCATCGACGTCGAAATCTGAGGTCGTCCTTTCGGGCGATTTTTGTCTGTCTTAGTTCCCGCAAAAGCGTTAGTCTTTTCGCTGATGGACGCTGAGACACATTCATATCGGATTGCCGTAGACTGCATGGGCGGGGACAAAGGTCCCGAAGAAGTCGTCCATGCGGTCGCCTTGGCGTTGCGCGAGATCGGCGAGAACGACAGGCTCGTCCTCGTCGGTCGCGAGCCGGTGCTCGCGCCGCATCTGCGCCGCCTCGGTCTCAACCGCAATCCGCATATCGAAGTGCGTCACGCTCCCGACGAAATCCAGATGACGGACAAGCCGATGCAGGCGCTGAAATCGAAGAAGAACGCTTCGATGATCGTCGCATTCGAGATGCTGAAGGCGGGCGAGGTGGACGCCGTCGTCTCGACGGGCAACACGAAGGTGCTCGTCGGCGCGGGAACGATCAAAGTCCGCATGATGCCGGGCTGCCAGCGCCCCGCGCTGACGGCGATCATGCCGCGCAAGGCGGGCTTTACCATCATGGTGGACGTCGGCGCGAATCCGGAAACGACGCCCGAACAGCTCGTCCACAACACGATTCTCGGCTCGCTCTATTCCATCGCCATGCTTTCGACGAAGAAGCCGCGCGTCGGTCTGCTGACCGTCGGCACGGAGGAAGGCAAGGGCGGGGAACGCATCAATAAGACCAACGCCTATCTGAAGGAGCTGACGAAGCGGCTCGACTGGTTCGAGTACGCGGGCCCGGTGGAAGGCTTCGACGTGTTTCAGGGCGACGTGGACGTCATCGTCACGGACGGCTTCACGGGCAACATCGTGCTCAAGTCCGTCGAGGGGCTCGTCCACATGCTCAAGGACATTCTTTCCGCGAAGGTGAAGCGCAACCCGCTTTACATCGTCGCGATGGTCATGCTCTACCCGCTGCTGAAGGCGGTGAAATCGCAGCTCCGTCCGGAAAAATTCGGCGGCGCGCCGCTGCTCGGGCTCAACGGCATGGTGATCAAGGCGCACGGCTCCAGCAACCGTTACGGCACCAGCGCCGCGATTCTGATGGCGCGCAACGCGCTCGCGAGCGGCGTTTCCTCCCGCGCGCCCCAGGCGCTTTCCGAAGCGAATCTGGCGCTTGAGGAAATCAAGGAAGAGCTCGTCTGCTGACTTTCGTTTTTCTGCGGGAACGTTCCCGCCGGTCCGCGAAAAAAGCGTTCCCGTCCGGGAACGCTTTTTGCTTTCGCCTCCGCGCGCGGCTCACTCCTTCGTGATCGCGCGCAGCTCCGTTTCGAAGTATTCCGCGAGCGCTTTCGCGGAAATGTGGTCCCACATTTTTTCGTAGGGATAAAATTTCGGCGTCAGCTCGACCTTGGAAAAGGGCAGAGGAAGAATGAAGCCGTCCCAGGATTTGAAACGGATCGCGCGGCTGTATTCCGAGCCGATCAGCGCGACCGGGCAATGCGTCTTCTGCGCGATGAGCGCGGCGCCGGGATTGAATTTGTAGCGCGGCCCACGGGGACCGTCCGGCGTGATCGCGACGTCCTCGCCGCGCGAGAGCTTGCGGTAGATTTCGAGCATCGCCTGTCCGCCGCGGCGCGACGTCGAGCCGCGCACGGCGCCGATGCCGAGAAAGCGGAAAAACGCCGCGAGCCACGCGCCGTCCTTCGACGGCGAGACGAGCCCGTTCATCTTGCCGAACGGGCGGAATCGCCGCCGCAGATCCGCCGAAATGAAGAGGCGGTTGTGCCAGAAAACGACGATCAGCGAATGCCGCTGCTCGGCGACCTGCTTCGCGGCTTCGGGCGAAATCGTGATGCGCAGCGTCCACAGCCACGTGCGCAGCAGCAGACTCAGCGGGAAAAGCAGCGCCATCTGCCAAAGCGGGATTTCCCGCACGCGGCGCTGGCGCTCCATTTCGTCGGCCGTCATCGGACGGACGGGCTGTTTTTCTCGCGGTTCCTGAGGCATGGCGGTCGCGTTCCCGTCAGATTTTGCGGAGCTCGTAGCCGTCCTTGCGGTCGAGAGACTTCCAGCCGAGCGCGGCGAGCTCGTCGCGCAGGCGGTCGGCCTCCGCCCAGTTCTTCGAGGTCTTCGCGGCCCAGCGCTTTTCGCCGAGCGCGGCGACGTCCGCGGGAACGTCGGCGGATTTCTTTTCGCCGGAAAAGAGCTTCAGCCCGAGCGCGAAGAGGATCTTCGCGAGCCCGCAGAGCTGCGTTCCCGCCTCCGCCTTCGTGAGTTCCTTTTTGCCGAGCTCGCCGAGCGCGGAAAAGAGCTTCCCGATCGCGCCGGGAATGTTCAGGTCGTCGCAGAGCGCCGTCCACGCGGGCTCGAACGCGCCCCACGCCGTGTTCCTTTCGTGGACGGAAATGTCCTGCGAAAATTCCTCGACGGAGATTCCCGCCTTTTCGAGCAGGCGGCGCGCGCCTTTTTCGATTTTTTCGAGCGCGGCGGTCGCGTCCTCGAGGGATTTCAGCGTGAAGTTCAGCTGCGAGCGGTAGTGCCCGGAAATGAGCGCGTAGCGCACCGCCGCCGGCGAAAATCCTTTGCCGACGAGATCGGCGAGCGTGTAGAGGTTGCCGAGCGACTTGGACATCTTCGCGCCGTCCACCATCAGGTGCGCGGAGTGGAACCAGTGCCGCGCGAACGTGCCGTGACGGCCGCACGAGCATTCCGCCTGGGCGATTTCGTTCTCGTGGTGCGGGAAGCACAGATCGACGCCTCCGCCGTGCAGGTCGAAGGTTTCGCCGAGGTAGTGCGTGCTCATCGCCGAGCACTCGATGTGCCAGCCCGGGCGGCCTTCGCCCCAGGGGCTTTGCCAGAAATTCGGGCCGTCCTCGGGCTTGCGTGCCTTCCACAGCGCGAAGTCGGCGACGTCGTCGCGCGCGTATTCGTCGGCGAGGTTCGCCGTTCCCGCGGAGTTCGTTTCCTGCGTGCGGAGCGCCTCGCGGTCGAGGTGCGCGAGCTTGCCGTATTCGGGATCGCTCGAAACCTTGAAATAAACGCTGCCGTCGGGTGCGACGTAGGCGTTCCCGCGCGCGACGAGCTTCTCGATCATCGCGATCTGCAGCGGAATGTGCTCGACGGCGCTCGGCTCGACCTGCGGCGGGAGCATGTTGAGCGCGGCGCAGTCGTCGTGAAACTTCTTCGTCCACGCGGCGGTGAACTCGGCGAGCGTCTTGCCCTCCTGCTGCGAGCGGCGGATCGTCTTGTCGTCCACGTCGGTGATGTTGCGGACGTGGCGGACGCGGATTCCGTCCGTTTCGAGCGCGCGGCGCAGCACGTCCTGCAGCAGGAAGGTGCGGAAGTTGCCGATGTGCGCGGGGCCGTAGACCGTCGGGCCGCAGCAGTACATGCCGAATTCCTTTTCGGGCGCGCTCGGCGCGAGCGTGCGGCGTTCCCGTGAAAGCGTGTCGAATAAACGTATGCTCATGCTCTGAAAAAGTGAAAGCGCCCATTATTGCGCGGGAACGCCGTTCTGGCAATACCCTTGAAGTGCGTCGGGTTTTGATTTAGAAAAGGCGCATTATGCTGAAAGTTTCCACGAGAGACGAAGACTGTTTTGAAAAGCTGCGCGCGTTCGGCGCTCCCGCCGCGCTTTCCGGTGACATCGCCCGCACCGTTTCCGAAGTGATCGCGGACGTGCGCGAGCGCGGCGACGAGGCCGTGCTCTACTATACGGCGAAGTTCGACCACGCGAAGCTTCTGCAGAAGCAGCTCCGCGTTCCCGCCGAAGCGATCGACGAAGCGTTCGCGTCCATCGACCCGAAAAAGCTCGAAGCGCTGAAGGCGTCCGCCGCCTCGATTTCCGATTTCCACAAGCGCACGCTCCCGAAAAACTGGAAGACGCGCAACCCGCACGGCGCCGCCGTCGGCGAGCTCTTTTTCCCGATCCGCCGCGTCGGGCTCTACGTTCCCGGCGGCCAGGTGCCGCTGTGTTCGACCGTGCTGATGACGGCGCTTCCCGCTAAGATCGCGGGCGTTCCCGAGCTCGTGCTCTGCACGCCGCCGCGCCGCGACGGCTCCGTCGCGCCGGAAATCCTCGCCGCGGCGAAACTCTGCGGAGTTTCCGAAATTTATTGCGTCGGCGGCGTTCAGGCGATTGCCGCGATGGCTTACGGCACGCGGACGATTCCCGCCGTGGACAAGATCGCGGGACCGGGCAACGCCTTCGTCGTCGAGGCGAAGCGCCAGCTCTTCGGCAAGGTCGGAATCGACCTGCTGCCCGGGCCGAGCGAAGTCATGGTCATCGCCGACTCCAAGGCGAATCCCGAATGGGTCGCCGCCGACATCATCACGCAGGCGGAACACGGCAGCGGCAAGGAAAAAGTCTATCTGGTCTGCTTCGACGAACGCACGGAACGCGCCGTGGACGTCGCGATCGAATCGCTGCTCACGCGCTACGAAAAAGGCCCGCGCCTCCGCGAGATCATGGAAGCCGGTTTCTGCAAAATTCTCGCGGATTCCACGGACGCCGCCGTCGCCGTCGCGAATTTCGTCGCGCCCGAGCACCTTGAGATTCAGACGACGCAGAAGCGCCAGAAGGAGCTCTCCGCGCGCATCACGACGGCGGGCGCGATGCTCGTCGGGCACTACTCGCCCGCGGCGCTCGGCGATTTCGTCGCGGGACCGTCGCACACGCTGCCGACTTCCCGCACGGGGCGCTTCTTCAGCGGCCTGCAGGTCTCCGACTTCATGCGCCGCACGAGCTACGTCCGCTACGACGAGGCCTCGCTGAAGCTCGCGCGCCCGGTCGTGGAGATGTTCTCGGAAATGGAACATCTCCAGGTCCACGGTCACTCGGTCGGCATCCGCTTCGAGTGACGCCGCGGGAACGGAGACGACCGCGCCTCCGCTCTCATGGACACACGATTCTTTCGTCCGCGAAATCCGTGCG
The DNA here is from genome assembly GCF_050314555.1 of Candidatus Spyradosoma sp. SGI.093. NCBI lineage: Bacteria > Pseudomonadati > Verrucomicrobiota > Opitutia > Candidatus Spyradosoma > Candidatus Spyradosoma sp. SGI.093. The sequence goes on from NZ_JBNPNH010000007.1 coordinate 51,754, forward strand.
TTTCGCGGACGATTTTTTTTGTGTTTCCTCCGTGCGGCGACGGGAGAGAAAACGCGCTTATTTCTTCGCGGACGCTCCGCCGCGGCGGGAACGCGTCTTGAACGTGTACGGCAGTTCGATCTTTCCGCCGTTGCGTTTCGCTTCTTCCAGGAGAGATTTGACCGCAAGCCGCACGATGTCGGAGGCGTTCAGGCACCAAAGCTTCGCCAATTCTTCCAGCAGTTCTCGGTCTTCGGGATCAAGGCGTATGCCCATGGAGGTTTTCGAGCTCATGTGAAACACTATGGCGGCGTTTCCGCCGTCGCGCAAACCATTTTCCTCGCCGAATCGCGAAGAAATTTTTCGTTCCTCCCGCCGCGACGGGAAAGCGCTGGCGCCCCGACCGAGAATCGAACTCGGATTAACGGTTTAGGAAACCGCGGTTCTGTCCATTGAACTACCGGGACCGGCGAAAAAAACACAGGAACGACAATGCCGCCGCGAGCCGCGTTTGGCGAGCAAGTTTTTAGAGCGCCTCTTCCTGGGCGCGGAATTCGCGGATGACGACGATTTTGATTTTCCCGGGGTAGGTGAGCTTTTCCTCGACGTCGATGCGGATCTTCTGCGCGAGCGCGCGCGCCTCGGCGTCGGAGACTTCGGCGCTGGAGACGATGACGCGGACTTCGCGGCCCGCCTGAATCGCGAACGCGTCCGTCACGCCCGGGAACGCCTTGGCGATTTTTTCGAGCGCGGCGATGCGTTCGGCGTAGCCTTCGCGCGTGGCCGCGCGGGCGCCGGGGCGCGTCGCGGAAATGGAGTCCGCGAGCATCACGAGCGGCCCGTAAATATTTTCGTGTCCGACTTCGCGGTGGTGCGATTCGACGGCGTTGACGACTTCGCGGCATTCTCCCGCGAGGCGCAGCGCGCGCGCGCCCGCGATGGCGTGCGCGTCCTCGTTGTTCGCGTCCACGGCCTTGCCGATGTCGTGAAAGAGCCCCGCGCGCACGGCGAGCGCGACGTCGAGCCCGAGCTCCGCCGCGAACGTTCCCGCGAGCTGCGCCGTCTCGACGGAGTGCGCGAGCGTGTTCTGGTTGACGGAAAGGCGGAACTGCAGTTTGCCCAGCAACTCGCGGACGCTTTCGGCGACGTCGTGGACGCCGAGATCGTCGCAGACCTTCGTGCCGACGGCGACCGCGTTCGCGGCGGTTTCGCGGCGGGCTTCCTCGACGTAGTATTCGATGCTCTGCGGGTGGATGCGCCCGTCGGCGATCAGGCGCCGCAGCGCGAGCGCGGCGACCTGGCGGCGGAACGGGTCGAAGCACGAGACGAGCACGGAGCCCGGCGTGTCGTCGATGATGAGCGTCGCGCCCGTCGTCTGCTCGAAGCTTTTGATGTTTCTGCCTTCGCGGCCGATGAGGCGGCCCTTGATCTCTTCCGCGGGAATGGGCACGAGCTCGGAGGAAAGTTCTTCGTTGAGGCGCGGGGCGACGCGCTGCATCGTCGTGATGAGCAGCTTGCGCGCGTCGTTCGCGTATTCGGCTTCGGATTTTTCGAGGACGCCGCGGCGGATCGCGCGGGCTTCCTCGGCGGCGTCTTCGGCGACGCTCTTCAGCAGGTCCGCGCGCGCCTTTTCGACGGAGATGCCGGCGACGCCGCGGATTTTTTCTTCGTAGCGTTCCCGCGCGGCGGCGAGCTTTTCGGCTTCGGCGGCGAGGGCGCGTTCCCGCGCTTCCGCCTTGGCGAGGCGAAGCTCGAGCTCGTGCGCGCGGACGAGATTTTCCCGCGCTTCCTTTTCGTTCGCGGCTCGGCGTTCGGCGGCGAGCTTCTCGTTCTCGGCGACGCGTTCCCGCGCGGAGACCTCTGCGTCGCGGCGTTCGGCGGCGAGCCGTTCGTTTTCAAGCCGGAGAGCGCGGTTGCGCCGAAGCGCGAAAACGAGCCCCGCGAAGGCGAACGCGGCGGCGGAGGCGGCGAAAATGCTGATGTCCGAAATGTTTTCCACGACTGAATTCATTCAAAATTTTGACTGACTGTGCCGAGGAAACAAGAAACGAGGAACGGAAAATCTGGTGCGGATTCTCGCTTTCGGGCGGCGTTTTCACAAGAAAAATATCGCGCGCGCGGCGATTTTCTGAAACTTTCGCGGACACGAAGTCGTTTTTATCGTCATGAAATCCAAAGTGCTTCCGATTCTTGTTTCCAACCTGCTCGTCGCGGTCGTCGCGTGGAGCGCCGCGTCGTTTTTCGCCGGCGGAGACGCCGAGGCGCTCGCCGCGAAGGACGCGGAAATCCGCGCGCTGAAAGACGAGCTCGCGAAACGCGCGTCGCGCGCCTCGCGCGGGAACGCTTCGCGCCGCGCCGCTGCCGCCGCGCCGCGGGAAAACGCTCCCGCCGACGCCTCTCCGGAAGCCGCGGACGCGCGCCGCAGGGAGACGGAACGCCGTTTCGAGACCTTCCGCAAGATCCGCCGCGACACCGCGATCACGCGCCTCGCGCTGCGCCTGAATCTCACCGAAGAGCAGAAGGCGCGCCTCGCCGAGCGCGCGGAAGCGAATGAAGCGGAGCTGCGCGAACTCGCCGAGCGCGCGCGTCTCGCGCCGGACGACGAAGCGCTCCGCGCCGAGCTGCGGGAACGCATGCGCGCCTCCGATCCGGAAGAATTCGTCGCGGAGCTTCTCGGCGAGGAACAGCAGACGGAATACGAGGCCTATCGGCGGGAACGCGCGACCGCGCGCGCCGAGACCGTCGCGAACATGCGCCTCGCCATGCTGCAGGACAGCGTCGCGCTCTCGCAGGAACAGAAGGACCGCTACTTCTCCGAATACGCGACGGCGGCGCTGGAGTCCGACGGGCGCGTTTCCCGCGAGGCGGAGCGCGAAATCCTCAAGAACGTGCTTTCCAACGAACAGTTTTCCGCCTACGAAGAGCAGCAGGCGGCGCTCGAGGCCGCCGGCGTCGGACGCGGAGGCATGCGCGGCGGAATGCGCGGCGTGCGCTTCGACGGCGGAAACCCGCCTCCGCCGCGGGAATGAACCGCGTTCCCGCGCCCGCGCGGGCCGAGCGAAATTTTTCGCGCAAAAAAAACGCGCTCCCGGGCGGGAACGCGTTTTTCCTGTTTTTCGCGCGGAGGCGAAAAAGCGCTCAGTAAACGACCTTGTTGAGCGGATATTCGATGATGCCTTCGGCCTTGCACGCCTTGAGCGCGGGAATGATCTCGCGCGTCAGCTTGCTGTCGATGATGGTCTCGACGGCGATCCACGCGTCGTTCGAGAGCGGCGAGATCGTCGGGTTGCGCATCGCGGGGAGCTTTTCGACGACTTCGGAAAGGCGTTCCCGCGGCAGGTTGAACTTGAGGCCGACGAGGTGCTTCGCCGTCAGCGCGGACTGGAGCATCATCGCGATGGACTCGATCTTCGCGCGCTTTTCCGGATTTTCCCACGCCTTCTTGTTGGCGATGAGCTTGGTGTTCGTCTTCAGAATCGTGTCGACGATGCGGAGCTTGTTCGCCTTGATGGAGCTGCCGGTCTCCGTCAGATCGACGATCGCGTCGGCGAGGTCGGGCACCTTGACTTCCGTCGCGCCCCAGGAGAACTCGACCTCGGCGGTGACGCCGTGGCTTTCGAGGAAGCGGCGCGTCGTGGCGACGAGCTCCGTCGCGATGCGCTTGCCCTGCAGGTCCTTGACGGTCTTGATGTCGGACGCTTCGGGAACGCAGATGACCCAGCGGCTCTGCACGTTGGAGGCGCGGGAATAGACGAGGTCGCAGACTTCGACGACGTCGGCGTCGTTTTCGACGACCCAGTCGTAGCCGGTCAGACCGCAGTCGAAGAATCCGTGCTCGACGTAGCGGGCGATTTCCTGCGCGCGGACGAAGCGGCCGTCAAGCGCGGGATCGTCGAAAGACGGGCGGTAGGAGCGCGAGCTTTTGACGACGGGATAACCTGCCTGCGCGAAAAGCGCGAGCGTGGACTCTTCGAGGCTGCCCTTGGGCATGCCGAGCATGAGGAGCGGTGTGGTGTTTGCCATGGCTGTCTGATTGTGAAAAAATGAAAGTGCAAGCATCCGCTTCGGAGGCGGTCTTGTCAAGGCGCAAGAAATCGTTTGACAAATCCGCGCGGGCGTGCGATTTTTCATGCAGAGACTGCAGAGTCGCCGTCTCGAAAAAATCCATTATTGTTTTACCCAAGTTTACCCGAATATTTCAGTCAGCCATGAGAACGCTTCTCACCATCCTTGCATCCGTTTCAATCCTCGTCTGCGCGGGTTGCGCTTCCGGCGACGGCTCGAAGAGCCCTTGGTCCGCCGGCTCCAAAGCGAAGCCCGCCGCGCAGCCTGCGTCGGCTCCCGCCGCTCCGGCTCCTGCGGCCGCTCCCGCCGCGACGTGCGCTTCCGCTGCCGAGGCCGCCGCTCCCGCGGAATGCGCGACCTGCGCTCCCGCGGAGGACGCGCCGCTCCTCGCCGCTTATCCGGCTCTGCGCCAGGCCAACAAGGAACGCGCTCTCGCCGAAATCGAAGCCGCCAAGGCGGAAAGCGCTCCGCTGCCGACTCCGGACGAAGGCAAGGCGCGCGTGGTCGCCTACAACACCGACTGCGCGGTGGTTCAGTTCGACTCCGGCTCCGCTTTCAAGGCGGGCGACCGCGTCGTCCTTTCCAAGTCGGGCGCGCATGCGCTCGTCAGCGTGATTTCCGTGCTCGAAGGCGGACGCTACATCGCCGAGGAAGTTGCCGGCGTGATCGGCGCTCCGATGCTCGTTCCCGGAGATGAAATCGACTGCGTCCTCTGGATTGATCCCGAAGACGTCGCCGCCGTCGCCGCCGCCGCCGAAAAGGCGAAGGCGAATTCCGACGACGCGACCGACGCCGTCGCCGACGACGAAGAGGAAGGCGAAGACGAGGAAATGGACGAAATCGAGGAATAATCCCTCCGTGCGTTTTCCCGAAAAAAGCGGCGAAGCCTCTGCGCTTCCGCCGCTTTTTTTCGTTTCGGGAAAATTCATGCATTGACGCGAAAGAGCGAAGCGTCTAGAACGTTCGTTCAATAAAACGATGAGGCGGAAGGACGAAAACAACACGCGGGAACGCATCTTGACGGCGGCGGAGAAACTGTTCGCGGAGCAGGGGTTCGACGGCGCGTCGATGCGCGGGATCACCGCGTCGGCGAAGGTCAATCTCTCCGTCGCGTATTACTATTTCAAGGACAAGGAAAACCTGCTTCATTCGGTGCTCGACCGCTATCTGCTGCCGGTCATGGAGGAGATGCGCGGGCTGCTCGCGGCCGCGCGCGAGGCCGCGGGAACGGCGCCGATCCCGCTCCGCCGCCTGCTCGACGCGATGGTGCTCCCGCGCGCGCGCTGCCTTTCCGAAACCGCGCACCAGCTCTTCACGCTGCTTTTCGTCCATCGCGGCGAGACCGAGAAAAAAATCTTCGCGACGCTCGAGAACAAGATGGAGCCGCTGCAGCGGATGTTTCTCGACGAGTTCGCGCGCACGCTCCCGCATCTTTCCGAGCTCGAACTGCGCTTCCGCATGGAGAGTCTCGACGTGATGCTCTACGGCTGGCGCACCGTGGGCCCGCTCAAGGAACACCGCTATCCCAAGACGGTGCCGATCGAGACCTTCCTCGAAATGCTGATGACGTTCGCCGAGCCGCTTTTTCTCGCGCCGGCGACGCTTTCACTGAAGAAGCGTCCCGAGGCGCGTTCCCGCTGAAAAATTTTTGAACAGACAAAAAGAAAAAATCCGAATCACCTTCGATTTATGATGAAAAAAAACGTTAAGAAATCCTTCTTTCTCGGCGCGCTGACGGCGCTCGCGGGAACGCTCGCCTTCACGGGCTGCGGCGAAGAAAAACAGGCGGCCGCGCAGGCCGCGCCGCAGGGACCGACGGAGGTTCCGCTGACGGTCGAGACCGTCGCCTACCAGTCGCGCGACATCGTGCAGGAGCTGCCGGGCCGCGTGGACGCCGTGCGCCTCGCGGACGTTTCCGCGCGCGTGACGGGCGTGCTGCTCGAACGCAAGTTCGAGGAAGGCGCGAAAGTCGAAAAAGGACAGGAGCTTTTCCTCATCGATCCGGAGCCGATGATCGCCGCGCGCGACGCGGCGGCGGCGCAGCTCGCGGGAACGCGCGCGCAGCTCGAGAGCGCGGAAATCATCTTCGGCCGCTATTCCGAGCTCGTGAAGACGGGCGGCGTCAGCCGGCAGGAATATGACGATTCGCGCATCGCGGTCGATTCCGCCAAGGCGGCGGTGCTCGCGGCGCAGGCGCAGCTCAAGACGGCGGAGATCAATCTCGGCTACGCGTCGGTGACGGCGCCGATTTCGGGCATCATCGGCGCGGCGCTCGTGACGGAAGGCGGCATCGTCTCCGGGGCGACGCTCACGAAGATGGCGGTCATCCAGCAGATGGATCCGATCAATTTCGACTTCACGCGCTCGGCGACGAGCCTGCTCGAACTCCGCCGCGCGGTCGCCGCGGGAACGGTCGAGAAGATCGGCGACGACGCGGTCGCGGTGAAGCTCATTCTCGAAGACGGCACGGAATACGCGCACACGGGCAAGCTGAAGTTCTCCGAAGTCACGGTGGACAAGGCGACGGGCATGTACAAGCTGCGCGCCGAGTTCCCGAACCCGGACAACCTTCTGCTTCCGGGCATGTTCGCGCGCGCGGTGCTCTCCGAAGGCACGGACAAGGCGGCGATTCTCGTCCCGCAGGAGGCCGTCTCGCTCGGCACGGCGGGCAAGGCGTCGATCTTCGTCGTCGGCGAGGGCGACATCGTGCGTCCCCGCTCGATCGTGATCGACAAGATGGAAAACGGCAAATGGCTCGTGAAGAGCGGGCTGAAGCCGGGCGAGCGCTACGCCGCCGACGGGCTGATGGCGATCGGGCTCGCGTATTCGCGCGGCGCGACGGCCGTCAAGGCGGTGGCTCCGAAGGCGAAGGAAGAAGCCGCTCCCGCGGAAACGCCCGCCGAGGCCGCTCCCGCGCCCGCCGCGAAGCAGGCGGAGTGATTTTTCCCCGCAGAAAAACTCGCGGGAACGCAAAATTTCTTAAAGGCATCTCACCATGGCAAAATTCTTCATCGACCGCCCCGTCTTCGCATGGGTGCTTTCGCTGATGATCATCCTCTTCGGGGTGATTTCCATCAAATTCCTGCCGATCGCGCAGTATCCGACGATCGCGCCGCCGTCCATCGCCGTGCAGTCCAACTACGCGGGCGCGTCCGCGGAAACGACGCAGAAGACGGTCACCGCCGTCATCGAGCAGCAGCTCAACGGCATCGACAACCTGCTTTACATGACGTCCTCGTCGGACTCGACCGGCAATTCCGAAATCACGGTCTATTTCAATCCGGGCACGAACGACGACACGGCGCAGGTGCAGGTGCAGAACAAGGTTTCGCTCGCCACGTCGCAGCTCCCGTCCGTCGTTCAGCGCACGGGCGTGACGGTGGAGAAGGCGGCGCGAAACATGTTCCTCATCATTTCGATCTATTCGAAGGACAATTCGATTCCGAAGGCCGAAATCGGCAACTACATCGCGTCGAACATTCTCGACCAGATCCAGCGCGTGAACGGCATCGGCTCCGTCGATTTCTTCGGCTCGGAAAACGCGATGTACATCTGGCTCGACGCCGAAAAGCTCAATTCCTACAACCTGACGGCGACGGACGTCGTCGCGGCGCTCCAGGCGCAGAACGTGCAGGTGCCGGCGGGCGCGGTCAACGGCGACCCCGCCGTTCCCGGCTCGCGTCTGAGCATCACGATTCAGGGCCCGGGAACGCTGGAGACGCCGACCGAGTTCGGCGACATTCTCCTGCGCGCGGGCGAGGACGGCTCCCGCGTGTATCTGCGCGACGTCGCGCGCGTCGAAATCGGCGAACAGAGCTACATGTTCGAGACGCGCTACAACGGCAAGGTCTGCATGGGTCTCGCGTGCAATCTCGCGACGGGCGCGAACGCGCTTGAAGTCGCCGACGCCGTGAAGAACAAGCTCGAAGAGCTTTCCGCCTACTTCCCGGAAAGCCTCACCTACGATTTCCCGATGGACACGACGCTGTTCGTGCGCGTGTCGATTCACGAAGTCATCAAGACGCTCGTCGAGGCGATCGTGCTCGTGTTCGTCGTCATGCTCGTGTTTCTGCAGAATCTGCGCGCGACGTTCATTCCGACGATCGTCGTCCCGATCGCGCTGCTCGGCACCTGCGCCGCGCTGTTCGCGATGGGCTTCTCGATCAACGTGCTGACGATGTTCGGCATGGTGCTCGCGATCGGCATTCTCGTGGACGACGCGATCGTCGTCATCGAAAACGTCGAGCGCATCATGACGGAGGAGGGGCTTTCCCCGCGCGACGCGACGCGCAAGGCGATGGGGCAGATTTCCGGCGCGCTCGTCGGAATCACGCTCGTGCTCACGGCGGTGTTCATCCCGATGGCGTTCTTCTCCGGCTCCGTCGGCGTCATTTACCGGCAGTTCTCGCTGACGTTGATCGCGTCGATGGTGTTCTCGCTGTTCCTCGCGATGACGCTCACGCCGGCGCTGTGCGCGACGATGCTCAAGCACAATCCGAACGGCAAGAAGCGCGGCTTCGCGGGCCTCTTCAACCGCGGCTTCGAAAAGATGACGAACGGCTACAAGGGCGTCGTCGGGCGCCTGATCCGGCACAGCGCGATCGGCATCGTCTCGTTCCTCGCGATCGGCGCGGGCTTCGGCTGGCTTTATCTGCGTCTGCCGACCGCGTTCCTTCCGGACGAGGACCAGGGGCAGATCGTCGCGCTGATTCAGCTCCCGCAGACGGCGTCGCAGGAACGCACGCTCGAACTTTTCGACGAATACGAGGCCTACGCGCTCGCGCAGCCCGAAATCGAAAAGATGATGATCGTGCAGGGCTTTTCGTTCAACGGCTGCGGCACGAACGTCGGCCTCGCGTTCATGAAGCTCCAGGACTGGAGCAAGCGCAAGGACCCGAACAGCTCCGCGGAAGCGCTCGCGGGTCGCATCACCGGACATTTCGCGCACCACCCGGACGGCATGGTCGTTTCGTTCAACCTGCCGCCGATCATGGAACTCGGCAACGCCACGGGCTTCGAATACCAGTTGCAGGACCGCGGCGGCGTTGGGCACGAGGCGCTCGTCAAGGCGCTCAACGAGGTCATCAAGGAATCCAACAAGCCGGAAACGGCGATGACGGGCGTCCGCCTTCAGGGGCTGAACGACGGTCCGATGCTCCGCCTCGACGTGGACAAGGAAAAGGCGCAGGTGCACGGCGTGAATCTCGGCGAGCTCTACAACGTGATTCAGGTCGCGTTCGCGTCGTCCTACGTGAACAACTTCGTGCAGGGTTCCCGCGTGCAGCGCGTGATCGTGCAGCTCGACGCGAAGGACCGCACTTCGCCCGAAGCGCTCGGCAACATGTACGTGCGCACGGGAACGGGCGAGATGATGCCGCTCTCGGAGCTCGTCTCGTTCGAGTGGATTCAGGGCTCGCCGGCGCTCACGCGCTACAACGGCTTCCCGTCGATGAACATCGTCGGCCAGCCGAAGCCGGGCCGCTCTTCCGGCGAGGCGATGGAGGAGTTCGACGAAATCGTGATGAAGCATCTGCCCGCGGTCGGCATCACCGGCATCGGCGGCGAGTGGACGGGCCAGTCGCTCGAAGAACGCACTTCGGGTTCGCAGGCGCCGGCGCTCTACGCGCTCTCGCTCATCATCGTCTTCCTCTGCCTCGCGGCGCTGTATGAAAGCTGGTCGATTCCGTTCGCCGTCATTCTCATCGTTCCCGTGGGCATCTTCGGGAGCGTGTGCGCGACGATGCTCGCCGGGCTCTACAACGACGTGTACTTCAAGGTCGGCTTCCTCGTCATCATCGGGCTTTCGACGAAAAACTCGATTCTGATCATCGAGTTCGCGAAGGAGCTGCAGGAGCAGGGTCGCAACCTTTACGACGCGACGCTGCAGGCCGTGCAGATGCGACTGCGCCCGATTCTGATGACGTCGTTCGCGTTCATTCTCGGCGTGGTGCCGCTGGCGCGCGCGTCGGGAGCGTCCTCGGCGGCGCAGAACTCGATCGGTACGGGCGTCATCGGCGGGATGCTGGCGGCGACGATTCTCGGCGTCTTCCTCATCCCGTGCTTCTACGTCGTCGTCCGCAAGGTCTTCCGCGCGACGGAACGCAAGCCGAACGCGGTCGTCGTCCACTGAGAACAGAAGTCAAAAAGAAACCGCGAATGAACACGAATTCACACGAATTTTTGGGGAAAGACTCCGGGACCGCGTTCCCGCGTTTCCGTTCGTGCGCATTCGTGAACATTCGTGGTTAAGAAATCGAAAAAAGTTTTATCAATGAAAATCCAAACGCTTTCCCTTCTTCCGTTTCTCGCGTTCGCCGCGACCGCGTGCACGATGGCGCCCGAATACGAGCGCCCCGACGTGCGCGACGTCGTCGCCGAAACCTACGCGGGAATCGCCGCGACGACGCCCGACGAGACCGCGGTCACGCGCCTCGGCTGGACGGAATTCTTCGCCGACGAACGCCTGAAGGCGCTCATCAAGTCCGGCCTGGAAAAGAACCGCGACCTGCGCGTCGCGATTCTGACCGTCGAGCAGGTGCGCGCGCAGTACGACATTCAGTGGGCGGACCTGCTCCCGAACGTCGGCGGCAGCGCCGCGTTCTCGCGTTCCCGCACGAACGAGTACCTTTCGCTCACCGGCAGGGCGATGACGACGAACCAGTTCTCGCTGGGCGTCGCCGCCTCCTACGAAGTCGATCTGTGGGGCCGCGTGCGCTCGCTCACCGATCAGGCGTTCGAGCGCTTCCTGCAGGCGGCGGAAAACGAACGCGCCGCGCGCATCTCGCTCGTCGCGCAGATCGCGATGCAGTATTACACGCTCGAGCTCGCGAACGAACGCCTCGCGCTTTCCGAACAGTCCCTCGCGACGACGCGCGAATACCGCGACCAGATCAAGAACCGCTTCGAGACCGGCGTCGCGACGGAGCTGGACTACACGACCGCCGAGGCGCAGTACCAGTCGCTCGTCTCCGCGACGGAACAGCTCCGCGAAACGCAGAAACAGGCGGTGAACGCGCTCGCGCTCCTCGTGGGCGAAACTGCGCTCCCGCAGCCCGACGCTCCCGCGCTCCCGCTCGCGTCCGCGAATCTGCTCAAGCCGCTCGAAGCCGGAATTCCCTCGCAGGTGCTCGTGCTGCGCCCGGACGTGCTCGCCGCCGAGCGCGCCCTCCGCGCCGCGAACGCGAACATCGGCGCCGCGCGCGCCGCGTTCTTCCCGAGCATTTCGCTCACGGGTTCGGCGGGGCTCGCCTCGACCGAGCTCGACGACCTCTTCACCGGCGCCGCGCGCACGTGGAGCTTCGTGCCGAGCGTGAACGTGCCGATCTTCGACTACTTCAACGGCCGCCTCGGCGCTCAGCTCGACGTCGCCGAACTGCAGAAGGAAATCGAAATCGCCAACTACGAAAAGGCGATTCAGAGCGCGTTCCGCGAAGTCGCCGACCAGCTCGTCGTGCAGGATTCGATCGACAAGCGCGTCGCTGCCGACGAAGCCGTGCTCGCCGCGCGGGAACGCCGCTACGAGCTGACCGCGAAGAACTACGAGCTCGGCAAGAGCCTCTACCTCGAAGTGCTCCTCGCGCAGAACGACCTGTTCTCGGCGCAGCAGAGCCTCGTGCAGACGCGCTTCGCGAAAATCGCCTCGATGATTTCGCTCTACAAGGCGCTCGGCGGCGGCTGGTCCGAAAACACCGTTCCCGCCGACGCCAAGACCGCGCCCGAGAAATCGGAGGACGCCGCGCCCGCCCAGGTCGCCGAAGCGCCCGCGCCCGTTCCCGCGGAAGTCCCTGCGCCCGAAACGCAGGACGCCGTCGAAGACGTTCCCGCGCCTGTCGAAGAACTCGTGGAAGAGGAGGACGACCTCGCGTCCGAACCGCTGATCCCGACGTCCTGCGACGTCATGGCGGCGCGTTCCCTCTACGACGACGAGGAAGAAGAGTGACGTCCCGCGCCCCCGCGCGCGCTTCAGAAGCCTCGCCTCCCGGCGGGGCTTTTTTTTGCAGGCTTCGCTCCCGCGCGGCTGTGAATTTCCTTGCGGGAACGCGGGGATGTTTTAGACTTTCCGCATACAAATTTTTTCTGATTTTCCAATGAGTTCCGCAAATACCGAAGTCGCCTACAACAGCAAAATCGAAGGCGGGGTCGTCGTCACCAAACTCGACGCCGCGATCGACTGGATCCGCGCCCACTCCGTGTGGCCGATGCCGATGGGGCTCGCGTGCTGCGCGATCGAGTTCATGTCGGCGAGCTGTTCGCGCTTCGACATTTCGCGCTTCGGCATGGAAGTCACGCGCTTTTCGCCGCGCCAGGCGGACTGCATGATCGTCGCGGGAACGGTCACCTACAAGATGGCTCAGGCCGTGCGCCGCATCTACGACCAGATGGCGGAGCCGAAGTGGGTCGTCGCGATGGGCGCCTGCGCCAGCTCCGGCGGCATGTTCCGCTCGTATTCCACGCTGCAGGGCGTGGACCGCATTCTGCCCGTGGACGTGTACATTTCCGGCTGCCCGACGCGCCCCGAGGCGCTGTTCGACGGGCTGATGGCGCTGCAGAAGATGATCGCCAAGGAACCGGGGCTCAAGCTCCTCAAGCGCGACCGCCCCGTGAAGCCGCTCTATTTTTCCTGAACCTGCGCGGGAACGCCGACAAAAATTTTTCAAAAAAAGTTCGCTCATGCTTTCCGAAAAAGATTTAGAACTCCAGAAACACCTGCTCGAAACGTATCCCTACATCGCGCTCCGTCCGGGTTCGGCCGACCACGCGTCGTTCGACGTTCCCGCGGACAAGGCGCTCGAATTCGCCCTCGCGCTCCGCGACAAGGAAGGCTTCGCCGCGATCAGCGACTGCGAAGGCTGCGACTGGGGCACGGACGCGTCGCCGCGCTTTTCCGCGATCTGGCACGCGTACAACTACGACAAGCACCTTTACGTGCGCATGAACGTCTATGCGCCGGACGACGCCAAGCCCGCCGTGCCCTCGCTCTGCTCCGTCTGGGCCGGATGCAACTGGCTCGAGCGCGAGGCGTTCGACCTGCTCGGCATCGACTTCACGGGACACCCCGACATGCGCCGCATCATGATGTGGGACGAATACCCGTATCACCCGCTGCGCAAGGACTTCCCGCTCTCGGGCGTCGAAGTGCCGTTCCCGGACGCCGACACCGTCGCGCAGACCGGCGTCAAGGTCATGCCCGCGCCGCAGAACGGCGGCCCGTTCATCGCCTGTTCCGGCAAGACCATGCGCGAGACCGAGCCGAGCGCCCTCGACCAGGAATGGCGGGAAGGCGCCCGCAAGCCCGCCGCCGAATGAGCCGCGCGGGAACGCGAAACACCGCAAACACGGAGATTTTTCAAAATGGCTGAAACCCTTGATTTCAATTATTCCGACGCCGCTTCGCGCGAGGACGAGCTCGTGCCCTGCGAAAAGATGCACCTCACGATGGGCCCGTCGCACCCGGCGACGCACGGCGTGCTCCGCCTGCAGCTCGAAGTGGACGGCGAAATCGTCACCAAGTGCACGCCCGTCGTCGGCTACCTGCACCGCGGCGACGACAAGCTGGCGGAAAACATGACCTACAACCAGTTCGTGCCGTTCACGGACCGCCTCGACTACCTCGCGCCGATCTGCAACAACGTCGCCTACGCGCTCACGGTCGAAAAGCTCGCCGGGCTCGAAGTTCCCGCGCGCTGCGCCGCGCTCCGCGTGCTCACCTGCGAGCTTTCCCGCATTTCCTCGCACCTGCTCGGCCTCGGCGTTTACGCGATGGACACCGGCGCGCTCACCGTCTTCCTCACGACCTACACCGAGCGCGAACGCATCTACTCGCTTTTCGAAGAACTCACCGGGCAGCGCCTCACGAACAGCTACACGCGCATCGGCGGCGTCACGCGCGACGTTCCCGAAGGCTGGCTCGAAAAGGTCGAAAAGGCGTGCGACTGCATTCTCAAGGGCGTGGACGAGATGGAAGGCCTTCTCTCCCGCAACAAGATCTTCCTCGACCGCACGAAGGACATCGCCGTCATCACCAAAGAAGCCGCGCTGCAGCAGGGCCTCACGGGCGTGAATCTGCGCTGCGCGGGCGTTCCCGCCGACATCCGCAAGGACCGCCCCTACAGCGGCTACGAACAGTACGACTTCGACGTTCCCGTCGGCACCGTCGGCGACTGCTACGACCGCTACCTGCTCAAGACGGAGGAAATCCGCCAGTCCGTGCGCATCGTGCGCCAGGTCTGCAAGACGCTTCCCGACGGGCCTATCTTCGCGCAGGACGCGAAGAACATCTGCCTCCCGCCGAAAAACCGCGTGCTCACAGGCATGGAGGATCTGATCCAGAACTTCATGATCACGACGCACGGGCCGCAGATTCCCGCGGGCGAAGCCTATTTCGAGGCGGAAAACCCGAAGGGCGCGCTCGGCTTCTTCATTCACTCGAAGGGCGAAGGCCGTCCCTACCGCCTGCACGTGCGCGGGCCGTCGTTCGTCACGCTTTCGATTCTGCCGAAGCTCGTTCCCGGCAACTTCGTCACGGACATTCCCGCGATCCTCGGCTCGCTCGACTTCGTCCAGGGCGAATGCGACCGCTGAGGCGCGTGAAATCTTAAAGGCGGGAAGCCCCGGAGGAAATCCGTGAAGCAGAAGCTTCTCCGCATCTTCGCGAAAAACGCGGCGTTCGTCGCGCTTTTCGCGTTTTTTTGCGCCCTCGTCGTCGCCGAAAAGGCGTTCCCGCAGATCGACGAAAAGACGGACGCGTATTTTTCCGAAACGATGACGGAGGCGGCGGTCGCGTTCGGCACGGCGCGCGCGCTCAACGGCGCGATCTCCGTCGTCAAGGAATCGAGCGTTTCCGCGACGCCCGCGGGGCTCGGCGTCAGCGTCGCGGTCGGGCAGGTGCTCGACCCGCTCGACGACGTCGTGGAACGCCTTTCCGACGTGCTTTTCACGACGATCGTCGCGCTGAGCATTCAGAAAATCATTTACGAAATCGTCGGCGTCGTCGCGCTCGGCGCGGTCGCGGTTCTGCTTGCCGCGGCGTTCGTCGCGGCGGTTTTTTCGCGGCGGGAACGCGTCCGCGCCTTCTCCGTCTGGCTGCGCAAGGCGGCGCTCGTGCTGATGCTCGTCCGCGTCGTGCTGCCGTGCACGGCGCTGATCTCCGACGCGGTCGAGACGCGCTTCTTCGCGCCGCGGCTCGCCGAATGCCGGGAACGCCTGCAGGTCTGGCGCGTCGAAATGCCGGACTGCGAATTCGAATTTTCCGAAGAGGACGGCATTTTGGACCGCGTTAAAAAGGCGGGCGCGAAGACGAAGGAAATCGCCGTCGCGACCGGGGACGCGCTCGCCTCGCTCGTCGAAAACGCGGGCGAAATCGTCGCGGTCTCGCTGGAGATCGCGGGGCTCTACGTCGCGCTCTTCGTCGTTCAGGTGCTCTTTCTGCCGCTCGGAGCGTGCTTCCTCGTCGTGAAGGCGACGAACCGCCTCTTCGCCTCCCGCCTTCCCGTGATCCTCGAAGCGCGCGACGCGCGGTCTGAAACACCGACGCGAGCTTGAGAATCGCGCGTCTCTTTTTCGTTCGCGTTCGCGCGGAAAGCGGCGTAAGTTTTTCCGCAATATGAAATTCGCGATACTCGGATCGGGAACTGGAAGCAACGCGGAAGCGATTCTCAAGGCTTACCGCGCGGGAACGCTCGGCGCCGCCGAGCCCGTCGCCGTTTTCTGCGACATTCCCGGCGCGAAGATTCTGGAGCACGGGAAGACCTACGGCGTTCCCGCGTTCCGGCTCGATCCCGGACCGTTCAAGACGAAGTTCTCGCCCGAGCGCGAGGCCGCGTGGGCGCAGGCGATACGCGACGCGGGCGCGGAATGGATCGTGCTCGCGGGCTTCATGCGTGTGCTGAAGGCGCCGCTGCTCGACGCGTTCCCGAACCGCATCATCAACCTGCATCCGTCGCTGCTGCCGTCGTTTCAGGGGCTGGACGGCATTGGGCAGGCGTGGCGCTACGGCGTCGCCGTGAGCGGGTGCACGGTGCATTTCGTCAACTCGGAGCTGGACCGCGGCGCGATCATCGACCAGGCGGTCGTGCGGCGCGAGCCGGGCGACACGCTCGAGAGCTTCGCGCAGAAGATCCACGCGGCGGAACACAGGATTCTGCCTGACGTCATCCGCCGGCTTTCGCTCGGCGAAGCGAAGACGTTCAACGCCTGAAGAAAGTCGCGGGCGACAAGAGAAGTCCGAAAGAAGTTTTTCAGAAAATTCCGCCGAGCCGAAATCCGCGTCGTTCCCGCCGCCCTCAATCCGTAACTTGACGCTCCTTTAATATTTTTCCCAAAAATGATCGAAACACGTTGCGAAATCGACAGTTCACTGGCTCAGCCGCTCGAAGACTTTTTCTGCGAGCTCGTGCGTTCGCCGTGGCTGATTTTTCATGAAAAAGTCGGCTCGCCGCATTGGCTGATGGGCTATTTCGACAGCGAGGCCGAGGCGCTCGACGCGTGGGCGGATCTGCGCAAGGCGTTCCGCATGCTGCCGGAGCGCCCGAGCGTCGGCACGCTCGAAGACCGCGACTGGAAGGAGGCCTACAAGGCGAATCTGCATCCGTGGAGCTACGGGCGCCTGCACTGGGTGCCCGAGTGGCGGCGCGCGGAATACGCCGTTCCCGCGGGCGCGGCGGTCGTGTATTTCGACGCGGGGCTCGCGTTCGGCACGGGCGACCACCCGACGACGCGGCTCTGCGGGCAGCGGCTCGTCGATTTCCTCGAAGCGCGCGGCGGAGCGGGCTCGGCGGCGGTCGCGGGAACGTCCGTCATCGACGCGGGCTGCGGCTCGGGGATTCTCGCGATCTCGGCGGCGCAGCTCGGCTGCAAAAAAGTTTACGGCTTCGACCGCGATCCCGAGGCGGTCGAGGTCTCGATCGAAAACCGCGCGAAGAACGCGCTCCCGCCGGAGGCCGTCGCGTTCACGCACGACGGACTGGAGACGGGGCTGGAAAAAGCGGGCGCGTCGGACGTCGTTCTGGCGAACATCATCAGCGACGTGCTCTGCATCTACGCGGACAATCTGCTCGCGGCGGTGAATCCGGGCGGCGTGCTCGCGCTGAGCGGGATTCTCGCGAGCGAGCAGGCGACGGTGACGCGCGTGTTCGAGCACAAGGCGCGCGCGGCGTGGGGCGGGAACGTCCGCGTCGAAGGCCGCGTCATGGGCGAGTGGTCCGACGTGGCGCTGTTCCGCGAGTGAGCGCGGGAACGCCTCCGCGGCGTCCTAACGAAAAACTAACACTCTCCGAACACGGGACAAACTTCGGCGCGCTACGATTGCGCGCACGATGAATCCCGAATTCGATTTGAAATCCAGAACGAAGCCGCTTTTCTTCCGAAAGGCGGCGGACGGCATCGTCCGGATCTTTTCCGTGACCGCGGTCGCGATCGCCGTCGGCGGCATGGCGTGGATTCTCGCGTCCGTCGTCGGGCGCGGACTGAGCGCGCTCGATCTCGACTTTCTGACGAATCCGTCGAAGCCCTACGGCGTCGCCGACGGCGGGATCGCGAACGCGGTCCTGGGCACGCTGCTGATCACGGCCGTCGCCGCCGCGATCGCGATTCCGACGGGCATCGCTGCGGGCATCTACCTTTCGGAATTCGGCAAGCGCTCCCGCGTCGCGAACGCGCTGCGCTTTTGCGCGAACGTGATGATGGGCATGCCGAGCGTCATCGTCGGGCTGTTCGTCTACGTGATCTGGGTCGTGCCGACGGGGCATTTCTCCGGCTTCGCGGGCTCGCTCGCGCTGGCGATCATCATGTTCCCGGTCGTGATGCGCACGACGGAGGACATGCTCGCGATGGTGCCCGACACGCTGCGCGAATCCGCGCTGGCGCTGGGCATGACGCGGGCGCGCACGACGCTCTCCGTCATCTGCCGCTCGGCGAAGAACGGGCTCGTCACGGGCGTGCTGCTTTCGATCGCGCGCGTCTCCGGCGAGACGGCGCCGCTGCTCTTCACCGCGATGTCCATGGACGACTGGCCGAACGGCTTCTTTTCCGACCCGACGGCGAACATGCCCGTGCTGATCACGCAGTACGCGGATTCGCCCTTCGGCGAAATGCAGGCGGCGGCGTGGGGCGCGGCGTTCGTCATCACGCTGCTCGTGCTCGCGATCAACGTCTTCACGCGCGTCGCCTTCCGCGAGCGTTCCCGCGCCAAGTAATCACTTTTTAACGACAAATCAGAAAACCATGGCAACGAAAATCTCCGCGAGAAACCTCAATTTCTTTTACGGAAACAACCAGGCGCTCTTCGACAACGACATCGACATCGAGGCGAACAAGATCACCGCCGTCATCGGGCCGAGCGGCTGCGGCAAGTCCACGCACCTGCGGATCTACAACCGCATCTTCGAGCTCTACCGCGACCAGCGCGCCACGGGAACGCTCACGCTCGACGGTGTGAACATTCTCGACAAAAAGGTGGACGTGCTCGACCTGCGCCGCCGAGTCGGCATGATTTTCCAGAAGCCGACGCCGTTCCCGATGTCGGTCTTCGACAACGTCGCCTATCCGCTGCGCCTGCACTTCCGGCTTTCCCGCGGCGAAATCGCCGACCGCGTCGAACAGGCGCTCGTCGGCGCGTCGATCTGGGACGAAGTCAAGGACAAGCTGAAGAAGAGCGGCCTCGCGCTTTCCGGCGGCCAGCAGCAGCGCCTCTGCATCGCGCGCGCCATCGCCGCCGAGCCCGAAGTGCTGCTCATGGACGAGCCGACCAGCGCCGTCGATCCCGTGGCGACGCTCAAGATCGAGGAGCTCTGCCTGCGCCTCAAGGACAAGTTCACGATCGTCATCGTCACGCACAACATGCAGCAGGCGGCGCGCATCAGCGACTACACGGCGTTCTTCTACAAGGGAAGAATCGAGGAATTCGGCGCCACGTCGAAGATCTTTTCGAACCCCGACAAGAAAAAGACCGAGGAATACGTGACCGGACGATTCGGCTGATTCCCGGGCGCGTTTACGCGTAAACGATTTTCAATTACAAAAAAACGAATCCGAAAAATCATGAAGGAGCATTTCAATCAAGCCATCATCAACCTGAAGCAGATGGTCGCGCAGATCGCCGCCGACGCCGAAAACGCGCTTTCCGAAGCCGTTCTCGCCGTCTCGAAGCTCGACGTCCGCCGCGCTTCGGAGATCATCGAAAACGATTTCCGCATCGACTGCGAAGAGATCCGCATCGAAGAGGAGTGCCTGAAGATCCTCGCGCTCTATCAGCCCGTTGCGTCGGACCTGCGCACCGTCGTCACGATTCTCAAAGTGAACATCGAGATCGAGCGCGTCGCCGACATGGCGTGCAACATCGCCGAACGCATCGCCGACATGGCGAAGACCGACGTCGGCGCGCTCGGCGAAGACGCCCGCTTCGACTGCTCCGAAATGGCGTCGAAGACGCGCGAGATGCTGCGCTGGGCGCTCGATTCCATGACCTACCGCGATCCGGAGCTCGCGGAGCGCGTCCTGAGCGCCGACGACGCGGTGGACGAGCTCAACCGCCGCAATTTCGCCTGGGTGCGGGAACGCGTCGCCGCCGCTCCGCAGGCGAGCGGCTATTTTCTGGACTGCCTCACGATCTCGAAGAATTTCGAACGCATCGCCGACATGGCGACGAACATCTGCGAGGACGTGATCTACCTCGAGCGCGGCAAGATCATCCGCCACGGAAACGCGGTGTGAAAAAGAAGCGACGCGAAGAAAAACCGCGAAGTCAATGGAAGTTAAAGAAAGTTTTAAGGGAGAGGCGACATTTCAGTCGCTTCCTCGAAATCCTTCCCGCAGAAATTTCCTGCAAAGACGCAAAGGCGCAAAGGCGCGAAGAAAAACCGCGAAGTCAAAGAAAGTTAAAGAAAGTTTTAAAGGGGAGAAGCGGCATGGCTCCACGCTTCGCTTACTTGCCGCTTTATTGAAATCCTTCCCACAGAAATTTTTTCCCGCAGATTTCCGCAGACGCGAACTCTCTTTTCCTGACCACGGAAGCTCACGGAAATCTCCACGGAAAAGCGCCGAAACGGCGGGAGCTCGAAATCGCCGCGCGTTCCCGTGAGCGTCCGTGAGGATTTCCGCGCGTTCCTGCGGCAAAAAACGTCCCCGAGGATTTCTCCCCGGGGACGGCACACAATGAAAAAGTCGAGGAGTAGAGAAGGTTTAAAAGGTCGAAAAGTAATTACCTTTTAAACTCCTCCACTCCTGAACTCTTAAGCTTTCTTCCGGCGACGGCGCGTTCCCGCGAGCGCGAGAGCCGCCAGACCCGCCAAAAGACCGAACGTGCTCGGCTCCGGAATCGACGGAACCGCCGCCACTGCGTAGCCGGAGAACTTGTTCGTCGTGAAGCTCACTTTGCCGTTCTTGGAGACGATGTTGCCGACTTGGTCCGTCACGTCCGTCCAATCGCCGTTTTCTTCGTGATAGACGCGAATCGAGTCCAGCGCGACGTCTTGCCCGACGTCGAGCGTCACCATGACGTCCGCGTCCGAGTTCGCGATCTCGAACGACCACGCCGAAAGCACGACCGCGCCGATTTCGCTGACGGAAACCGTGCCCGTGTCGAGGCTTTCCGCCTTCGCCACCGTGATCGCCGTCGACGCGGTCGAGAGCGTGACGGTGTCGCTCTTCTGCGAAATCGTCACGGACGTGTTCGCCGCGACGTTCTGGTTTTCCTGCGAGATTGCGCCGAATTCGTCCGCGGAGACGTTCGCGACCGTTCCCGCCGTGAACTGCGTTCCCTCGAGCGTGCCGCCGAACGCCGTCACCGTCACGCCGCCGGCGACCGTGCCGATCGTGAAGCTCGACGTTCCCGAGACGACGACCTTGTCGAAATTCTGGATCGTCGTTCCCGCAGTCGCGCCCGTGTTCACGATGTTGAGCACGGACGTTCCCTCGACCGTTCCCGCGCAGCCGTCGATGACCGCGCCGCCCGCAAACGTCCCGCCGGAAATCGTCACCGTCGCGTTCCCGCGCACGAGCGTCATGGAAGAGCCGCCGCCCGCGTAAACGTTGCCGTTGATGCTTCCGCCCTCGATCGTGACGTTCGTGTCGCCGCCGACCGACGAATGTTTCTGAGCGCCGCCGTAAATGTCGCCGTTGATCGTGCCGCCCTTGACGGTGACGAACGTGTTCCGCACGCCGTCGGTCAGATCGTCGACGCTGTCGGCGGCGTATTTCGTCGGATCCTTGACGGTGCGCGCCGCGCCGCCGTAAATCGCTCCGGAAACGGAAGCGTTCCCGTCGATCGTGATGGACACGTCGCCCTTGACGGAGCTTTGTGAGCCTCCCGCGCCGAGAATCGCTTCTTTGTCGTTGTCTCCCGTGACGACGGTGTTCCCGCCGACGTAGATGCTGACGTTTCCGCTGACCGTCATCGTGTCGCGATGCGGAGCTCCGTCGACGTGGTCGACGTTCATCAGCGAATGTCCGCCGCGAATGGAAAAGACCTTCCCGCCGGTGACGCTGATGTCGATGTTTCCGGAAACGCCGCCGAAAGACCCGTCTTTCGAGCTGTAAACGTTTCCGCCGATGAGCCAAGTGGCCATGTCGCCGCCGGTCATCTCGATTTTGACGTTCCCGTCGATCTGTTGCCCGGTCAGGCTTCCGCCCGCGAACTGGTCGGAAACTTTTCCGCCGGTGATTTCCACGAAGACGTCGCCGGACGCGTAATTCTCGGGAGCACCTTGGAATTTTCCGAGATTGTCGCCTTCCGAAATGCTCGCGGCGAGCGCGGAGGCGGCGGTGAAGAAGCCGAAAGCGAGAGCGCAGACGGAGAGTTTAGTCTTTTTATGTTTGGTGATTTCCATAGTTGAAGTTGAATTTTTGGAAAGAACCATTCTGTACGGTTACGAATACCGAGGGGGAACGCCTCCGAAGCCACATAAACAAAAGAAACTGAACGACCGTTGAATATCGTTCAAAAGAGGAGAAAATTCCCGACGCTCCCGCGAACATACTTTTAAGCAATTTCGGCAAAGCGACAGGAATGTCGCTTCTCCCCTACGTTCCCGCGAATCTTCGCTAAATGACAAATTCCGTGCTTTTCCGTGTTTTCCGTGGTTAAAACTTTCCTCTTGCCACGGTATTCGTAATCGGAGGGACGGCGAAAGGAAGAAAGCTCAAAGGGGCGTTTCAGCGGGCGGATTTCGAAAAGCGACAAGTAAGTTCTTCGCGTTTCCACGTTCTTCACGCGTTTTCTTTTTCTGATTTCCGGCGTCTTTCCGAAATCAGCGCTCATCCGCGACATCTGCGGCTAAAATTTTGCGAGATGTCGCGGGGAGAAAATTCGTGAAATTCGTGGATTCAAAAATTCTTCGCGTCTTGGCGTCTTGGCGGGAAAACTTGAACGGAAAGGTTTTCGAGGAAGCGGCAAGAAAGCCGCATTTGCTGAAATTTCCGTGTCTTTCCGTGTTTTCCGGGGTCAAAACTTTTCGCTTGCCCCGGTTTTCTTAACCGAGGGGAAGTCGTCCGTCTCGGGCGGACAAAAAAAAAGGCGTTCCCGCGGATTTCGCGGGAACGCCTTTCGTCGCAGGAACGCGTTCGGGGCTTATTTGCCCTGCTTGTCGAACCAGCGGGCGATCGCCTTGATCGTCCAGGCGTCGCCGTCGTTGTTGAACTCGTCTCCGACGACCTTGCCGATGAGCTTCTGCGCGAGCGGCGTCTTGTAGGAGAGAATGTTCTTGCCGGGATCGGAGTCCCACGCGCCGAGAATCGTGTAGGCTTCCTTTTTGCCGGAAGCGGACTGGAGCTCGACGATGGAGCCGACGCCGATCTTGTCGGTCGGCGTGTCGGAGAAGTCCGTCGCCTGCGCGCGGCCGAGCTCGGATTCGAGCTGCGCCTTGCGCGCGAGCAGCGTTTCCTGGTCTTGGCGCGCCATCTTGTATTCGGAGTTTTCCTTGAGGTCGCCGTGTTCCTTCGCGATGTTGATGGCTTCCTTGTTCGCGGGAATCTGCACCTTGATGAGGTCTTCGAGTTCGTTGCGGCGTTCTTCGAGCGACCACTGCGAGACGACGAGCGCGCCGGAGACTTCGGGCTCGTCCGCGCCGCCGACGAGCAGGTTCTGGATGCGCGGGTAAATCTTGATGAAGCGCGCGA
This sequence comes from Candidatus Spyradosoma sp. SGI.093, assembly GCF_050314555.1. Lineage (NCBI taxonomy): Bacteria > Pseudomonadati > Verrucomicrobiota > Opitutia > Candidatus Spyradosoma > Candidatus Spyradosoma sp. SGI.093. The sequence continues at coordinate 74,908 of NZ_JBNPNH010000007.1, forward strand.
GCAGCGACTTCTTCGTGAGCGGCTCGAAGCCCTGGTTGAGGTTGAGCGCCTGCGCGAGGTCGCGCGCGACTTCCTCGTTCGAGTCTTCAAGCAGGTCCTGAATCAGGCCGTAGTCTTCGCTGAGCTCTTCCGCGAGCAGGATGCGGCGGTTCGAGGTCGCCATGACGGCTTCGCGGTCGATCGCGTAAAGAATCGCGGAGAGAAGGCGGTGCGAAATGAGCGGCTTGATGATCTTCGCGTACTTGCGGGAATTGCGGTTCTTGATGATCCAGATGAGCACGGGGCTCTTCAGGCTCTGCGCGTCGAGCCAGTCCACCAGCGTCTTGGCGACGTGCTTTTCCTGGCCGCGTTCGACGAGGAAGTTGACGCATTCCGCGGTGAACTTGCCCGTGCTGTGCTCGAGCAGGTCGGTGATCACGGAGACCCATTTTTCGCCTTCGGCGTAAACGCGCGAGAGCAGGTCGAGCAGACGCTTCAGACACGCCGGATTCTGCGGGATTTCCTCCGCGAGGCGGCTCAGTTCTTCGGGCGTGCAGGAAAGAATGACGGACTTCGACGTGGGTTCGAGCGAATCGACGTCTTCCTTGAAGAAGCGGCAAAGGTCGTTGCGCACCCAGAGCCCGTAGAGGCATTCCGCCTTCGTGAGACGCTTGGCGGACTTGATGGCGTCGGTGAGCTCGTCGAAGATGTTGTGCAGGTCGGCCTCGATTTCCGGGTCGGTCGCCTTGTAGTGGTGCAGCGGCTGCGGCTGGTTCGGATCGCCCTTCGGGAGTTCGTCCTCGGATTTGATGGACGAGAACTGGAAGAGCTTTTCCGCGAGCTGAATCTTCTTTTTCGGATTCTTGTTGCGGTAGTATTCTTCGAGAATTTCGCGCTCGGGCGAGACCTGGTCGTCTTCGTCGCGGAGCTCGTACTGGCCTTCCTTCTTCGCGGGAACGCCGATCATCGGGTCCTTGAGAAGGAGTTTCTTGGTCGCCGTCCACCATTTCTTCATCTTGGCGGGACCGAGCAGGCGGATGAGGACGACCTCGATTTCCGTCGTCGTCATCTTGTGTCCCTTCGCGGCGGCGAGAATCTCCTTGATGAGGCGGACGGGATCGGACTTCACGAGAGATTCGATCACGCCGGGCTCCTTGCGGTTGCGGACGAGGATGTGGCGCTCGGGCAGAATCTCGAGCTTTTCGACGCAGAACGCGGGAGCCATCGCATGCCCGATCTTGTTCGCTTCGGGGAAGTCGATGATGAGCCGGTTGACGGACGCGTCGTAGCCTTTGATTTCGCCGAAGCCCCAGGTGCGGTGCATGCAGCAGGCGCCGTTCGCCATGGCTTCGAGCTTGTCGCGCGCGACGCGCAGCTCCGGATTGTTTTCGATAAGGGATGCGATCTCTTCGTTGTTCATTTTACGTAAAATGTCGGATTCTCTATTAGAGCACCAAACGGCGCGCGCTTGCAAGCGCCGATTTGGCGCGGAAAGCGTCAGAAGAGCCCCGGGAGCGTCGGGGCGTCGTCCTCCCGGCGGCGCGGCGGCGGGAACGCGGAGAGGTCGCCCGCGCGGTCGCGCAGCCACGTGAGGAGGATGCCGACGACGTATTCCCGCTCCGCCTCGGAGAGTTCGCGCCCCGGCGCGACGCCGTGCCATTTGCTCAGGCAGCCGCGGCAGCACGTTCCCGTGGCGTGCTGCGCGAGAAAGACGACGTGCCCGCGCATGGGCGTCTGCCTGCCGTCGTTGCGCGGAAAGGCGGGCGCGAGGCGTTCCCGCACGATTTTCCGCGCCTGCGCCGCGATCGTCTCCCAGCCTTTTTCCGCGATGTAGGCGCGGTCCTTTTCCGAGAGCCGGAAGCGCGAGCGGAAGGGCGACGCGGCGAGCCGCGGGCGGAGATTTTCGAAGGTCGTCATCGGCGCGCGGAAAGCTCGCGCACGACGCGTTCGGGGAAGCTCGAGCCGTTTTCGTCGGTCACGTAAACGTGCTCCCAGACGAGGCGCACCTTGTCGCCGGGCGCGAGCGCGTGGACGCGTTCGGCGATTTCGGCGGGAACGTCGCTCGCGCCCGTCGTCGAGAGCAGCATGAACGCGAACTCGTCCGTCTGCGGGTCGCCGTACTGTCCGGGTTTTTCGTAGGCGTTGTATTTTTCGACGCGGAAGACGGCGAGCGTTCCCGAGCGCCCGCACCGGTCGGGGCAGAGCGCCGTCAGCCCGCGGCAGACGTGTTCGCGCGTTCCCGCGAAGACGGCGTCCGCGTCGTGGCGCGAGAGCAGTTCCGCCGTGCGCGCGGGCTTCGCGGGCGCGGCGTTTTCTTCGGGCGCGTTCCCGCAGGAGCAGGCGGCGAGCGCCGTTCCCGCGAGGGCGAGAGCGAGCAGGGCGAGGAATTTTCGGGGAAAGGAGGCGGCGTGTTCTTTTTTCATGAAGGAGAAGCGGTTCCGCGGAGGGATTTTGTCCGCGCGGCGGCGTTCACGGGCGGAAGCCGCGGGCGCGCACGGCGGCGTCCAGATCGTCGCGGTTCAGCGCGGATTCGTTTTCGGGCAGGACGCCGTTCGCCTCGAACCAGCCTTCGCGCATTTCGAGACAATACTGGACGTCGTCGGAATCCGAATACGTCGTGCGCAGGTCGTGCGCCGCCATGGCGCGGACTTCGAGCAGCCTCCCCGCGGGATCGAAGAAGCCGATGTCGAGATTCACGGGAACGTTCTTCATCCAGAACGCGCGCGTCTCCGCGACGGGATAGACGAAGAGCATGCCTTCGCCGTCGGCGAGACCTCGGCAGCCCATCAGCCCGCGCGTGCGCTCGATTTCCGTGATCGCGAGGCGGACTTCCGCGCGCGCGCCGTTGTCGAAGCGCAGCGGAAAACGCGTCTCCGCGTCCGCGTGTTCCCGCGGCTCCGCTTCGCCGCACGCGCAGAGCAGGGCGAGCGCGCCGAGCGCCGCCGCTCCCGCCGGAAGGAATTTTCGCCGAAGTCTCATGGCGCGATTTTCCCGCGTTCCCGCGCCGAAAGTCAAGCGGGCGATTCGCGTCGCGCGCGGGAGGTGATGAGGCGACGGAAGGCTATGGAGCGTGAAAAGCGCTTCGCGCCGTGTATGGCGTAAAGTGTAAGGTTTATTTCATTACACCTTAAACCTTAAACAGCGGCGAAGCCGAACGCAATGAACCCGCAGCCTTCCTCGCCTCATCAGCTTAAAAATGCGACAAATGGGACAAAAAGAAACTTGGCACGGGGTTTGCATAAATCAAGGGCACTATGAGTAAAATTCTTGGAATCGACCTTGGAACCACCAATTCCTGCATGGCTGTCATGGAAGGCGGCGAGCCCGTCGTCATCCCCAACAGCGAAGGCGCGCGCACGACGCCGTCCGTCGTCGCGTTCGCGAAGAACGGCGAACGTCTCGTCGGCCAGGCCGCGAAGCGCCAAGCCGTCACCAACCCGAAAAACACGATCTTTTCGGCGAAACGCCTGATCGGCCGCAAGTTCGCGGAAGTTCAGGAAGAGATCAAGTCCTTCCCCTTCACCGTCGTCGAAGGCAAGAACGGCGACGCCGCGATTCAGGCGACCGTCAACGGCAAGACCGAGACCTTCGCTCCGGAACAGATTTCCGCGATGGTCCTCGCGAAGATGAAGGCGGACGCCGAAGCCTATCTCGGCGAAAAGATCACGCAGGCGGTCATCACCGTTCCCGCGTATTTCAACGACGCGCAGCGCCAGGCGACGAAGGACGCGGGAACGATCGCGGGCCTCGAAGTGCTCCGCATCATCAACGAGCCGACGGCGGCCTCGCTCGCGTACGGGCTCGACAAGAAGTCCGACGAAAAGATCGCTGTCTACGACCTCGGCGGCGGCACGTTCGACGTGTCCATCCTCGAAATCGGCGACGGCGTCTTTGAAGTCAAGGCGACGAACGGCGACACGCACCTCGGCGGCGACAACTTCGACGAGCGCGTCATCGCGTGGCTCGTGGACGGCTTCAAGGCCGAAAACGGCATCGACCTGCGCAACGACCCGATCGCGCTGCAGCGCCTGAAGGAAGAGGCGGAAAAGGCGAAGATCGCGCTTTCCTCCACCAATTCGACGGACATCAACCTGCCGTTCATCACGGCGGACCAGTCCGGCCCGAAGCACCTCAACGTCACGCTCACCCGCGCGAAGCTCGAACAGCTCTGCGACGACCTGCTGGAACGCACGCGCGTCCCGTTCGAACGCTGCCTCAAGGACGCCGAGCTCTCGATGAGCGAAGTCAACGAGCTCGTGCTCGTCGGCGGCATGACGCGCATGCCGAAAGTGATTGAAGTGGCGCGCAGCCTCGCCGGCAAGGAACCGCACAAGGGCGTGAACCCGGACGAAGTCGTCGCGATCGGCGCTTCGATTCAGGGCGGCGTCCTCAAGGGCGACGTGCGCGACGTGCTCCTGCTCGACGTCACCCCGCTGACGCTCTCCATCGAGACCGCGGGCGGCGTCTCCACGCCGATGATCGAGCGCAACTCGACCATTCCGACGAAGAAATCGCAGATTTTCTCCACCTACGCCGACAACCAGACCGCCGTGGACATCCGCGTGCTGCAGGGCGAACGCCCGATGGCGAAGGACAACAAGCAGCTCGGGCTCTTCCGCCTCGACGGCATCAATCCCGCGCCGCGCGGCACGCCGCAGATCGAAGTCACCTTCGACATCGACGCGAACGGCATTCTGCACGTCTCCGCGATCGACAAGGGCACCGGCAAGAGCCAGGAAATCTCCATCACGGGATCGTCCGGCCTGAGCAAGGACGAAGTCGAAAAACTCCGCAAGGAAGCCGAAATGCACGCCGCGGAGGACAAGGTCCTGCGCGAGACCGCCGAAGCCCGCAACAAGCTCGACGCCTACGTCTTCCAGATCGAAAAACAGGTCAAGGAAGCCGGCGACAAGATTCCCGCGCAGCAGAAGACCGAAATGGAAAACCTGCTCGCCGAAGCGAAGAAGGTGCTCGAAGACAAGTCCTCGACGCTCGACGCGATCAACGCGCAGGTCTCCAAGATCGAAAGCCTGATGCAGGCGGCGCAGCAGTTCGCCCAGCAGCAGGGCGGCGCGGCGGGAACGCCTCCTCCGCCTCCGCAGAGCGACGCCGCTTCCTCCTCCTCCTCCGGCAAGAAGGGCGGCGACGGCGCGGTGGACGCCGACTTCGAAGTCGTGGACGACGACAAGAAATGAGCCGAGCCTGAATTCTAAGGCTTAAAGAAGACGCGTTCCCGCGGAGTTTCTCCCGGGAACGCGTTTTTTTTGTAAGGGTGGAAGGTGTAATGTGTAGGGTTTAGGGTTTATTTTCTTCCACCTTCCGCCTTCCGCCTTCCGCGGCGCGGAGCGCCTCTCACCGCGCGCCGATGAGGCGGTTGCAGCGGCGGCAGAGCATCCGGCAGTTTTCCGCGACCGTCTTGCCGCCCCTGCTCCAAGGCGTGATGTGGTCGCCTTCCATTTCCTCGAACTCGAAATGCCCGCCGCAGTGCGGGCAGACGCCGCGCTGCCGCTGATACGCCTCGCGCTTCATCCGCGCGTCGAACGCCCGAATGTTCAGCGCCCGCTCGTCCCCGCCGAGCACGTACGCGAACACGCCTTTCTTGTTCGTCACGTCCGGATCTTCCAGCAGCGCGGCGATTTTCGCTTCGAGCTCGCGCGCGTTGAAATTTCCGTCCCTGTGCGCGGCGTAGAGCTCGCCCCACGGCACGCCCTTCATTTCCTTGAGCGTCCGCGGGAACAGCGTCCTGACCCAGCCGATCACCGTCTGAAAATGCTGCCACAGCGGCGACGCGTCCGCGTCGTGCTGGTGCCGCCCCATGTAGTCTTCGACGTTCCCGCCGGAAATCCATTTCAGCGCGGTTTCGAGAAATTCCTGCCGGATCGCCGTTCCCGCCAGATAATCCTTGCCGAGCTGATACGCCGGGCAGCCGTTGCGGCTGAAATACCGCTTCGCGTCCGCCGTCCACGTTCCCGCGTAAACGGCGTTGCGCAGCTCCTGCGGCGTCAGCTCCTCGCCCGCGATGTTGATCGTCCGGAACCAGCCGAGCTTCTCGCTCGCGTTCCCGCGGCAGACGTAGATCGTCAGCCGATACGCGAGAAAGCGTTCCCGTTCGTCCGCCGGCAGATTGCCGAAATAGCGATTGCCGAACGAAAAATCGCCGTTCACGAACTGGCAGATCGAAATCGTGCGCTGCTGCCCGTCGATGACCTCGAACGTGCCGTCCTCGCGGTCCGCCCAATACATGACGTTCAGCGGGAAGCCCTTGAACACCGTGTCGATCACGGCGTCGCGCTGCGCCGGCTTATAGACGAACTCGCGCTGGTAGATCGGGCGGACGTCGAGCCTGCCGCCGAAGCCGCTCACGCGCCCCGTTCCCGCGTCCTCGGCGTAGTCCGCCGCCAGCTCGCGGATCGTGATTTCTTTGAGTGTGATTTCCATAAATTTTTTTCGTCGTTTCGCGCGCGCGGGCGCTCTTTTTTTGAACCACGGATGAACACCGATTCGCACGGATTTCCTCGCGGGAACGCTCACGCGCGGCGACGGATGATGATGCGGTTATAAATGTTTTTCTTTTTTATGATCGTCAGACACTCATATCCAATCCAACGGGCGGAGTTCGCGATTCCTAAAATTTCGAATTGCTCCGGATTGTATTTGTCCAAAAACGTTATGGGAACGCCCATGATTCCGTCGTAGTCGCAGGGAATTTCGCTCGTCTTGTCCACGTTGATCGCGTCGTAATTGTCGTAGCGCGGGAACGCCTCGGGCGTGTAGCGTTTGTAAAGAATCAGATTTTCGTGACGTTCGGAGTAGTCCAGATTCGTGAACCAGCGGACGCCTTTGACGCGGATGAATTTTCTGCCGTTCCCGTCGATGCGGAAGCCCGCCGCGGAAATCGGGTAATCCTGCGGGATTTCAAATTCGCGGTCGCCGCTGTGAATGCTCGCGCCGAACCAGATCCGATTGTCTTTGATCAGCGGAAAAATTTCCTTGTAGGTGATCGCGTTCACGTTGCCGATGATGACGAATTTCTTTCCGTGCTCGATGAGCTGCGCGACGTATTCGCGGAAGAGCGAGAACGGCGGATTCGTCACGACGACGTCCGCCTTTTTCAGCAGTTCGACGCATTCCGGCGAGCGGAAATCGCCGTCGCCCTTGAGCTTCGTCAGCGCGTTTTTGCGGGAACACTGCAGCAGCTGCGCGACGTCCGCGAGATCGATCGCGCCGTTCCCGTCGAAATCCGCCACTTCGCGGATCCTCACCTTGTAGGGGCGGCGCGTCGAAAGGCGGAGCTCCGTGCCGACGATGGGCGAGCCTTCGTAGCACGTCGCGACGAGCTCCTTCAGCCCGAGCTTGTTGAAGTTGAGCGCGAAGTAGCGGAAAAAGTTGCTCTCGTACGGGTCGTCGCAGTTGCAGAAGACGCTCTTCCCGCGGAAGTGCTCGCGGTAGTGGCGCAGCTCGCTCTCGATGTCGGCGAGCTGTGTGTAGAATTCGTCCTTCTTGGCGCGCTTGGCTTCCGTGAGGCTGGAGTTGAGACTGCGGGAACGAGATGTTTTTTCGCGAGGCATTTTACATGATTTTATGTCTGAAATATGGATTTTACATAATATTATGTCAAACAGTGAGTTTTTCAGCGGGAGCGCGGGCTTGTGTTAGACATATTGCGATGTCTAAAAACTCCAAACAGTTCTTCATCGCGTTCCCGCGGGAGATTTTGGCGGCGTACGAGTCCTGCCAGAGCATGAAGAATTTCATGTCGTTCGTCCGCGAAGCGACGATTCGGCGGCTGAACACGGAGTTCGGTTTTGAGTTGGACGAATCGCTCGGCACGTTTCGCCGCGCCCAGCGCACGGATCTGATGAATCCGAAGACGAAGTGCGAAAAGCTCCCCGAGCTGCGTCGCCAGGCGGCGCGCGCCCGCGCTGGCAAAAAATCCCCGCCGCGCGGCGGGAACGCCTCCGCGAAAAACCGCGAGTGAAATCTCGCCTGCCGCGGGAACGAAGACAGGAATGTCTTCGCCCCCAAAAGCGCGCGGGAACGCCAAGCCCCGAAGGGGCTGCTTCAAAAGGCGTTTCGGGCGACGGGCGGGGCGCCTGTTCTCCTCCGAAAAATCCGTGTGAGTCCGTGTTCATCCGTGGATTCAAAAAATCTTCGCGTCTTGGCGGGGAAATTTCCGCGGGCGCATTGCGCGCTTCACTATTCCGCGGGCGGCGTCTATGCTTCCGCGTCATGCTCACGGGACCCTACAATCTGAACACGACGCGCGAACTGCTCGCGGCGCTCTCGCATTCGCCGAAAAAATGGCTCGGGCAGAATTTTCTCGTGGACGGCAACATCGTGCGCAAGTCGCTCGAGCTCGCCGACGTGCGCGCGGGCGACGTCGTCGTCGAGGTCGGACCCGGACTCGGCACGCTCACCACGACGCTGCTGCAGGCGGGCGCGCGCGTCTTCGCCGTCGAGCGCGACCCCGTGCTCGCCGCGCACCTGCGGGAACGCGTCGCGCCGCATTACGCGGAGACCTTCAGCCTGCTCGAAGCCGACGCGATGGATTTCCCGCTCGCCGGCTTTCCCGAAAAAACGCCCGCGGGAACGCCCTTCAAGATCGTCGCCAATCTGCCCTACGCGATCTCCTCGCCGTGGATGGACGCCGTGCTCGAAAGCGGCGCGCTCCCGCGGACGCTCGTGCTCATGCTGCAGCAGGAGGCGGCGGACCGCTTCACCGCCGCGCCGGGAACGAAGAATTACGGCGCGCTCTCCGTCTTTCTCGAAGCCGCCTACGAGCGCGCGCCCGGGCACCGCGTTCCCGCGCGCTGCTTCTTCCCGCCGCCGAAGGTCGATTCGTGCCTGCTTCACCTGCGCCGCCGCGAAAAGCCCGTGCTTTTCGGGAAGACGGCGCGGCGCCTCGTCCGCGAAATCTTCATCTACCGCCGCAAGCAGCTCGGCTCCGCGCTGAAGAAGATTCTCGCCGCGCCCGACTTCGCCGACGTTCCCGCGGACGCGGTCGCCGCCTGGCTCGACGCGCTTCCCGGCTTCGGCGCCGACGCGCTCTCCCGCCCCGAATGCGTTCCCGCCGCCGCCTGGCAGGCGCTGAATGCGCTATTGGGAAGTGATGAAGTCACGGCGGTTATGAAGTGATGAAGTTCTTTGCGCTCGGCTTCGCCGAAAGGATTTTTTCGAGAAATATTTTCGCGCAGCGAAACGCAATCAACTTTCATAACCTCATAACCTCATCACCTCCATAAGCTCCTTTTCCCCATGCCTCACATTCTTAAGACCGAAAAACGCTGGCGCTCGCCGCACGGACGCGCGCTCCCGCAGGATTTCTGCGAACGCACGCTGCTCATGGGCATCGTCAACGCCACGCCCGATTCGTTCTCGGACGGCGGAGAATTTCTCGCTCCCGAGGCCGCCGCCGCGCACGCGCGCGCGCTCGTCGAGGCGGGCGCGGACGTCATCGACCTCGGCGCGGAATCGACGCGTCCGGGCTGCCGCGAAATCGACGCCGAAGAGGAGGCCGCGCGCCTCCTGCCCGCGCTGAAGGCGATCCGCGCCGCGCTGCCCGACGTTCCCGTCAGCGTGGACACCTACCGCGCGGAAGTCGCCGAAAAGGCGCTCGCCGCGGGCGCGGACATCCTGAACGACGTCCGCGCGATCGGCGCGCGCGCGGACACGGCGGGAACGCGCTACGCGATGGGCGAGCTCGCCGCCGCCGCGGGCGCGCCGCTCATCGCGATGCACAACCGCTTCGGGCGCGAGGACTACGGCGATTTCTGGACGGAATTCATGGACGACCTGCACGCGGGCGCGGAACGGATTCTCGCCTGCGGCGTTCCCGCGGAGCAGCTTTGGCTCGATCCGGGATTCGGCTTCGGGAAGACGCCCGCGCAGAACCTGCTCATCGTCGCGCGGCTGCGCGAAATCGCGGAGCTGGGCTTTCCCGTGCTGCTTGGCACGTCGCGCAAAAGCACGCTCGGCGTCGTGCTCGGCGGCAAGCCGCCGAAGGAGCGCGCGGGCGGCGACGCGGCGTGCTCCGCGCTCGGCGCGTTCCACGGCGCGGCGTGTCTGCGCCTGCACGACGTCGCCGCGCACAGGGACGCCGTGACGACCGCGGACGCGATTTTCGCGGCGCCGGGAAAAGCTTAAGGGTTAAAGCTTAAAGGGAAGTTTCCTTAACGTTCTTTACCTTCGCGGTTTTTCTTCGCGTCTCGGCGTCTTCGCGGGAATCCGCGGTCCGCGTTCCCGCGGTTTTCGGCGTTCCGCTCACTTGCCGCTTCCCTTTTTCCGCGTTCCCGCGTATCGTTGCGGCTCAATCTTCCGATGCCGAAAATCCGCATTCTTTCCGACAACGTCGCCAACCAGATCGCCGCCGGCGAAGTGGTGGAGCGGCCCATGTCCGTCGTCAAGGAACTGTTGGAAAACGCGATCGACGCCGGCGCGACGCGCGTTCACGTCGAATTCCGCAACGGCGGCAGAAGCTTCATCTCCATCGAGGACAACGGCTGCGGCATGACGCGCGACGAGGCGCTGACCGCGCTCGAACGCCACGCGACGAGCAAGATCCGCGAGACGGAGGACCTCGACACGATCCGCACCTTCGGCTTCCGCGGCGAGGCGCTCCCGTCGATCGCCTCCGTGTCGCGCTTCACGCTGCGCACGAAGACGGAAGGCGACGCGCTCGGCACGGAAATCTTCGTCAACGGCGGCCGCTACGTGCACTGCCGCGACGTCGGCATGGCGGCGGGAACGAAGATCGAGGTCACGGGGCTTTTTTCCAACGTTCCCGCGCGGCTGAAATTCCTGAAATCGGAAAACACCGAGGCGGCGCACATCACGCGCGCGATCCGGCTCTACGCGGTCGCGCACCCGAAGATCGCGTTCACGCTCTGGGAGGACGGGCGCGAGATCTTCCGCTCGCCCGCGAATCTCGAAATGCTCGACCGCGTCGCCGCGATTTGGGGGCGCCAGCTCGCGGACGACCTGATGCCGCTCGAGCCCGCGGAGGGCTTCGGCATGCGGCTGACGGGGCTGCTCGGCAAGCACGGCGTGAGCCGCAGCTCGCGCCAGGAGATGGTGACCGTCGTCAATGGCCGCCCCGTGGACAACCGCACGATGGCGTATTCGCTCGTCGAGAGCTACCACACGCTGATCCCGCGCGGACGCTACCCGCTCGCGTTTCTTTTTCTCGAAATCGATCCGCACGCCGTGGACGTGAACGTGCATCCCGCGAAGCGCGAAATCCGCTTCCGCGACGAATCGCGCGTCCGCAACTTTCTCATCACGACGGTGCTGAAGACGATCGCGCCGGAGACCTTCGCCGCGCCGGCGGGCGCGCCCGTTCCCGCGCCGGGGCTCCGCGCCGAAGTCCCGCGCGCCGCCGCGCCAGCCGTTCCCGCGCGCGCGGAGCTTCCCGAAACGCGCCGCGCGCCCGCGTTCCCGCAGGGCGCCGAGCCCGATTCCGAGCCGCCGGAACGCCGCGCGGACGCGCCGGAGGCTTCCGCGGAAATTCCGCCGCCGCCCGCGCCGCGCCCCGTTCCCGCCGAAGCCCGCGCGCCGGCGCGCGCCGCCGTGCCCGCGTTCGACCGCTGGCGCTTTTTCGGCAAGCTCGCGGGCGAGCCGCTCGCGCTTTTTCAGGCCGACGACGGACTGCTGCTCCTCCACCTGCGCTTCGCGCGGGAACGCGTCTGGTTCGAACGCGTGCTCGCGCGCTTCCGCGAAGAGACGCCGGTTTCGCAGCCGCTGCTCATTCCCGAGCCGATGGAGTTCGAGCCGCTGCTCGCGGACGCGCTTGCGCGCCACCTGCGCACGCTCGCGGCGGCGGGCTTCGACGTCGAGATCTTCGGTCGCGACTTTTTCCGCCTGAACGCCGTTCCCGACTGGCTGCCGAAGGACGCGGACGCGCGCGCGTTCGTGCGCGACCTCGTCGCCCGCGTCGCGCGCCTGCCCGCGGATTTTTCGCGCTCCGACGTCGCGGCGGAGACTCTCGCGCGCATCGCGGCGACGCAGGCGGCGGCGACCGCGTCGGAGAATTTCGACGAAGCGAAGATCCGCCTCCTCCTGCGCGAGCTCTTCGCGTGCGCCCAGCCGAACGTGTCGCCCGACGGCAGAAAAATCTTCATCGAAATCCCGAAACGCGAAATCCTGCGCCGCTTCGGCTGACGCGCGGGAACGCCCGACCGAGAAAAACGCCATGAACATCGAACTCCTTGAAAACGTCTGCACCGGCTACCGTCTGCTCGACAGCGGAAACCGCCGAAAACTCGAACAGTTCGGGAACGTGCGCATCGTCCGCAGCGAACCCAAAGCGTGGTGGAAGCCGACGCTCTCGGACGCGGAATGGCGCGCCGCCGTCGCCGTGCACGAGGACGACGGCCCGCGCGAAGGCGCCTGGCGTTTCCGCGGCGGGCGCGCGCCCGAGCCCTGGACGCTGAAGTTCCGCGACGCGTTCGCGCTGCAGCTGCGCTTCATGGACCGCTCGAAGCAGATCGGCGTCTTCCCCGAGCAGTCGCCGCACTGGGATTTCGTGCTGAACAATCCCGTTCCCGCGGGCGCGCTGCCGCGCAGGCTGCTCAACCTCTTCGGGTACACGGGCGCGGCGTCGCTCGCCGCCGCGCGCGCGGGCTGGCACGTCGCGCACGTGGACGCGTCGAAGCCCGCCGTCGCGTGGGGGCGGCGCAATCAGGAGATCTCCGGGCTCGCGGACGCGCCGATCCGCTGGATTCTCGAGGACGCGGTGAAGTTCTGCGCGCGCGAAGCGCGCCGCGGGAACACGTACGAGGCGATTCTGCTCGATCCGCCGGCGTTCGGGCGCGGCCCCGGCGGCGAGCTCTGGAAGGTCGAGCGCGACCTGCCGCCGCTGCTCGAAGTCTGCCGCGAGCTGCTTTCGCCGCGCGCCTCGCTGATGATCCTCACGCTCTACACGATCGACGCGTCGTCGCTGCTCTGCAGAAATCTGATCGAGGCGACGACGGCGAAACTCCCCGGCGGGAACGTCACGTTCGGCGAGCTCGCGACGCGGGAAAGCTCTCCCGCCGCGCGCCTGCTCCCGCTCTCGCTCTGGGCGAAATGGACCCGCTGAGCGCGGGAACGCACGCGGGTCTGTTTCCGTTTTTATCGGACAATGCGCGTTCCCTCCGGGCGAGGCGCGCGAAGATTTTTCATCGGCTTAAATCCGTTTTCTCCGCATCGGGAGAATTTTCCTCAGCGGGAGCGCGGTTTTTCCGGAACCGCGTCACGGCTTTTTCCGCGATCCAGGATAAGAACACGCAAAGCAGAAAATACGCTTCGTAAAAGACGGCGAGTTGGACGAAGACGAGCTGCGTCGTCGCGCACGTTTCCGGCTCCGCGCTTCCGCTCTTCGTCCGAATCCATGCGAGGAGCAAAACGAACAGGAGAAGCTGCGGAAAAATCACGCCTTTGAATCCGAATCTGCCTGCGAGAAACCACAGCGCGGCGAAAAGCGCGGCGCCGGCTGCCGCGGCGCAGATTCCCGCGGCCATGCCGGACGCCATGCTGAAACCGACGAAAAGTTCCGCGGCGAGAAAAAAGAGAATCGGCCCGCAACCGCAAAAATGAGCCGCTTCGCCGGCGCCGAAGCGCCTCATCAGTCTCGCTCCGCAGAGACACCACGGGAGGAGGATCAGCGGCAGGAAAATGAGCAGCGAAAAGATGGGCATTTTCGGAAAAATCAGCAGGCTTGCGGGATAAAGATTCGCGGCGGCGCGCCTCCGGCAAGCTTCGCGGGAACGCGTGCGGGTTTGGTTTGAAAATCCATGGAGATTTTTTTTTGGAACCGCGAATGAACACGAATTTTCACGAAAAGGCTTCTTTGCGTTTTTTCATTCGTGCGGATTCGTGTTCGTTCGTGGTTGTTTTTTTTTACGAGCCCGGGTGCGTCGCGGGAATCGCGGCGAGCTCGGGCGGGAGCGCGTCGGCGGGGTAGGTCGGGAACGAAAGTTCGAGCAGCGAGACGGCGGGCATCGGCAGCGTCGCGTTGCCGGCGGAGCGGTCCACGAGCATCGCGCACGCCACGGGAACGCCGCCCCAGGCCTTGATGATGTCCGCGCACTCGATCACGCGGCCGCCGCGCGTCACGACGTCCTCGGCGACGAGGATTTTTTCGCCCGGCGCGATCCTGAAGTTGCGCCGCAGCACGAGCTTGTTGTTCTCCTTTTCGGCGAAGATGAAGCGCGCGCCGAGCTGACGCGCGATTTCCTGCCCGACAACGAGCCCGCCCATCGCGGGCGCGAGCACCGTCTCCGCGCCGAGCCCCTTCAGCTTCGGGAGCAGCAGTTCGACGAGGCGCGAGACCTTGTCCATGTACTGGCATACCTGCGCGCACTGAAAGTAGTTCGCGCTGTGCAGCCCGCTGCGCAGAATGAAATGCCCCGTGAGGAGCGCGCCGCTGTCTTTGAAGATCTGAAGAACTTCGTCTTGAATCTGAGAATCCATAATGCGCGCGAGTATGCGCGTTCCCGCGAATTTTTCAAACGCGAAGGACGCGAATTCGTTTTTCAGGCGGACGCTTTCGCCGCGCCCTCCAGCAGCTCGGCGGCGGTCGCGACGCATTGCGGGCAGGGCACGCGGAAGTCGCGCTTCAGCTCGCGGCAGAGCGCGGAGCCGTTTTTCGCGCGGAAGGCTTCGATCATCGACGCGCGCACGGATTCGGGCGCGAGGCGCGTCGCGGCGTAGATCGCGCCGCAGAGGCCGTCGGGCGCGCGGCCGCCGCCGCAGGACGCGAATTCGGCGAAGAGATCTTCGCGACCGAAGCCGACGGCGATCGTCTGCGCGCAGTTGCAGTTGCGCGGGGGCGTGCGGAAAAGAGCGAGCGATTTTTCTTTGGACATGGCGGAAAATGAAAAACGGAAAACGGAGACGCGCGGCGTTCAGAGCGTGAAGCCGAAGAGGTCGCGGCCGAGCGCGTAGAGGTTCGGGAAGACGGCCTCCTGGTCGCCGACCGCCTCGATCAGCGCCTCGGGCATGTGCGTTCCCGTGGCGACGCAGGCGACGGGCATTCCCGCGACGCGCGCGGCGCCGACGTCGAAGGGCGAGTCGCCGACGAGCAGGGCGTTTTTCGGCGCGACGCCCGTCTTCGCGAGCACGTATTCGGAATACTCGCGGTCGGGCTTGCGCCAGGGCATGTCCGGCAGATTCGTGCCGAAGACGGCGTCGAGCAGCGGCGTCAGTTCGAGAAAGTCCAGAATCCGCGTCGTCGCCGAGAAATCCTTGTTCGTGAAGACGGCGGTCTTCAGCCCGCGTTCCCGCAGCTTCTTCAGGATCCACTCGGCGCCGTCGAGCGCGTACACGTCGTCGAGCATCACGTCGGGAAAGTGTTCGCGGAAGAGCTTCACGCCCTCGGCGGCGAGCTCTTCGCCGATGAGCCGCGAGAGCGTGAGCGTGATCGAGCCGCCGACCGTCGCGCGCAGCGTTTCGTAGCTCTTCGGTTCGAGCCCGAGCCGCCGCGCCACGTCCGCGTAGCAGCGGTAGATCGCGCTGAAGTTGTCGATGAGGGTGCCGTCCAGGTCGAAGAAGACGGTCGAGATTGCGGAGACGTCGAAGCTACTCATGGGAACCAGTAAATCACAATGAGACGCGCGCGTAAAGCGGACAGGCGAGCGCGAGCGAAAGCGCGTCGAGGAGGTCGCGTTCCCGCGGCGAGACGACGCCGTCTCGCTCGGCGACGCGGGCGCAGACGCGCATCAGGCTTTCGCGGAAGAGAACGGGCGCGCCGCGCAGCGCGTCGAGCGCGGCGTCGAGCTCGTCCATGCCCGGCGCGCGCGCGGGAACGCCGGCGGAGGCGAGCTCGGCGAACGTCTTTTCCTCGGCGAGAATTTCGCGGAGGTGCCGCGCCGCCTCGTCCGCCGGGAACGCGTTTTCGCGCATCATCGCGGCGAAGACGACGCCCGCCGCGCGCAGGGCGCGTTCCCGCGAGAACGTCCCGCGCTCCGGCGCGAAGAGCACGCCCTCGACGGCGCGCAGAATCAGGAATTCGAAGAGCGAGACCTCGCCGTCGATTTCGGCGAGGCGGCGCAGCGTCGCGCAGAACTCGCGGCGGCGGGCGGGCGGGAACGCGCGCAGATTCGGCGCGGCGAGCACGACGAGCGAAATGCGTTTTTCCGGCGGGAGCGCGGCGACGGCGTCCCAGTGCTTTTCCGCGAGCGCGAAGACGTGTCTGCTCTCGCTGCGCAGGAGCAGCTCCGCCTGCTCGCGGTTGCGCTCGGGCGAATCCGTCATCAGCGCCATGAAGACTGCCGCGCACGCGCCGTCCGCGCTCTTCACGAGCTCGCGCAGGCGCCGGGCGGGCTCGGAGAAAAGCGCGCCCGCGCCGATTCCCGAGACGCGCGCGTCGCGCGGAGCGGCTTCCGTTTCCGCGGGCGCGCTCCCGCGCAGCGGCGGGAGAAATTTTCCGTCCCAGGCGGGATCGAGCGCGCGGATGCGTTCCTCGAGCGGCGGGTGCGTCGCGAAGAGCGCACCGACGCCGTCCGCGAAAAAGAAGTGCGCGTATTCGCCCGCGCGCGGCGAGACGAGGCGGCTCGTGTCGCCGCCGATGCGCGAAAGCGCGCGGGCGAGCGCGAGCGGGTTGCGCGTGAACTGCGTCGCCGAGGCGTCCGCGAGGCGTTCCCGGTGCCGCGAAATCGCCGCCTGAATGAGGCTCGCGAAAAACTGCCCGATCGCGCCCGCGAGCATGACCGCGAGCCCGATCAGCATGATCGGGAGGGCGTCGTTCCTGCGGGAACGCCCGCCGCCCGCGATGAACGCGCCGCGCGTCAGCACGCGCCCGAGAATCGAGAGCGCGACCAGCCCGAAGATCCAGCCGCAGAGCTTCACGTTCAGCCGCATGTCACCGTTCAGGACGTGCGAAAATTCGTGCCCGACGACCGCCTGCAGCTCGTCGCGCGAAAGCTTTTCGAGCGCGCCGCGCGAGACCGCGATCGCCGCGTCGTCCGCGCGCGTTCCCGCCGCGAACGCGTTGATGCTGCTCTCGCGCTCGAGCACGAAGATCCGCGGCATCGGCACGCCCGAGGCGACGGACATTTCCTGCACGACGTTGACGAGCCGGCGCTCGCGCGGTGCGCTCGTCGTCGGCGGGACGGGAACGCCGCCGAGCGCCTGCGCGATTTCCGCGCCGCCGGAGCCGCCCATTTCCAGCGACTTGAACAGGCTCGCGCCGCCGACGAAGAGCAGCGTGCCGCCGAAGATCCACGCGAAGAGCTCCGGCTCCCAAAAGGGCTCTCCCGCCTGCGCGCGCACGAAGGCCGCGATCGCGTAGATCGTTCCCGCCGTGCCGAGCACCGCGAGCGCGAACCACACGACGAGCCGCCGCGTCGCTCGGCGCGCGCGGTCCTGCCGCTCGAAAAAGTTCGTTCCGGACACGGGGGAAAAAGTTAAGAGCTCAGGAGGTTAAAGGTTAAGGAAAGTTATGAAGTTATGGAGGTTATGAAGTTCATTGCGTTCGGCTGCGCCGAAAGGCTTTTCGAAATCTTCTTCGCGAAGCGAAAAGCACTGCAACTTCATAACCTCCATAACTTCATCACCTCATCACTTCCTCAATCACCATCCGACGGCGTTCTTTTCGCCCTGCTTGGTGATCTCCTTCGAGTTCATCCAGACGACGTTGCCGCTCGCCGCCTCGACGAGGCGCATCTGGAAGACGTAGGTGACCTGCTTCACGCCGCCGGCGTTCGTGGCGACTTCGGAGATCTTGCCGATCAGCGTCAGGTCGGGAACGACGGTCTTCGTGCCGCCGAGCGCGGCGACGTCCTGCCGCACGACGTCGTCGTTGCGGTCGGCGCTCATCGACATCGAAATCGTCGCCTTGCGCGATTTCAGAATCGCCTCCTGCACCTGATTGGTGAGCAGCGCCGTGTCGAAGTTCGCGCTCGTGTCGTTCACGACGCGGCTGAGCGCGACGACGGGCTTCTTCGCGCCCGCGAACGCGTCCCACTGCAGCATGTCGGCGACGAGCGCGTTCGTCGCGGCGCGGAAGTCCTGGATGTCCACCTTGTTGAGGGAGACGATGGTCTCCGTTCCCGCGGAATCGACGTAGCGCGCCTTCTGGGAGGCGCAGGCGCCGAGCGCGAGCGCGGCGGCGCAGATCGAGATCGCGGAGAGAATTTTTTTCGTTTTCGTCATGATATTGTCCTTACGTTTTTTCGGTTTGAAAATCGGTTCATTCGGCGCGCTTCAGCGAGATGCGGAAGTCCTTCGCGTCGGCGTTCGGCGCGACGGCGACGATCGACTCGATCTTCGCGGGCGCGATCGCGAGCGGAATCCACGACGCGGGAACGGCGATCTTCATGCCCTGCGCGTCGTACCATTCGACGCACCAGGCGAGTCTGCCGACGGAGCGCGTGCGGTTCATCACTTCGAGCTGAATCTTCAGCAGGCTGCCGTCGGGCGTCGTGCCCGTGCGGATTTCGATCAGCGACGCCATGTCGCGCGTTCCCGCGTCGGTGACGACGCGGCGGTCGTTCTCGAGCGTCGGGCGCGCTTCGGGATTCGCCTTTTCGATCGTGTTGACGGACGCCGAGCATGCGCTCAGCGCGAGCGCGGAGACGAGCGCCGCCGCGACGGAGAGGAATCTGTGTTTCATGCGGATTGTGGTCATAAATTGTTTGGAAAGGTCATGAAGCGACGAAGTTATGAAGGTTATGGAAGTTGATTGCCTTTCGCTCCGCGAAAAATTTCGAAATCCTTTCGGCAAAGCCGAACGCAATGAACTTCATCACCGCCATAACTCCATAACCTCATCACCTTTTGCTCCGATTTCACTTCCTGAGAACGAACTGCGAGACGCGCGGCGCCGCCTCGATCCCGACGGTGCGCACGCAGACGACGTTCACGCGGCCGGGCGCGAGCGCGACTTCGATGCGGCGCGCGCCGACGAAGATCTCCGCGCGGCGAGACGCGGGCGTCGGGAACGCCGCGACGTAAAACGAGTCCGGCAGCGTCTGCCACAGGCGCAGATCCGCCTCGGCGGAGGCGATCGTCGCGACGCTCGTGCCGACCATCGTGCCGAGCGCGATCAGCGCCGAGCCCGCGCTCCTGTCCCGCCGCGCGTATTCCGACGCCGCGAAATTCGCAGCGACGCTCGCCGCCGTCTTCACGAACGCCGTCGTCAGCGTGCGCGCGAGCACGCCCGGATAGGCGTTCTCGAAGTCGGTCTTGACGACGCGCTTCATGTCGCAGACGCGCTGCGCGGGAACGCCGTCCGCCGTCAGCGCGGGCGTCGCGGGGCTCTGCGTTCCCGCGAGCTTGGGCAGGGCGATGCCGACCGGCGCGATCGTGAAGCCGTGTCCCGTCGGGAACGGCAGCAGCAGGTCCGCGCGCTCTTCGACGAGCGTCGGCGCCGTGCCGTATTCGAAAATCACGTACGTCCGCGGCGGCTCGGCGGGATCGGCGGCGTCTTCGGCGCGCGCGGCGTCCTCGGCGACGAAGGAATTTCCCGGCTCCATGCTTTCGACGCGCGAGAGCGACTTGCGGGCGCGCTCGCGGTCGGCGCCGTCCGTTCCCGCGTAAAGAAAATAGATGCCGTGCAGCCACGTCGTGAACGGGTTGACGTAGTCGGCGTACACGGCGACTTCGGGCAGCGAATTCTCCGCGGCGCGCAGCTTGGACGCGACGTCGGGCTCCTTGCTCAGCTTTTCGAGATCGACCTCGTTCTTCGTCGCGTTCTCGCGGGCGGCCTCGATGGCTTCGGCGTTCGCCTCGACCGCCTCGGTCTGCGCGCGGTAGGCGGCGTTGAGCGCGACGCGGGCGTCGTCGTTCCGTCCCGTCTCCAGAAAGTTCAGCGCGCGGTAGGTGTGGAGCATGATGCGGTCGGAGCCGCGCCCGCGGTACGGCAGCGCCGTGAGGTTGTAGAGCGTCGCCGAAGCCTCCTTGGAAAGCAGCGTCTCCGCCTTTTCGTCCCACTCGCCGACGGTCTCCGCCGCCTTGTCCAGCGCGGCGCGCGCGTCGGCGTCCCTGCCGTTGGCGCGCAGCAGCGTCGCGGCGTCGAGCTCCCAGACGAGGCGGTCGTTCTCGTCGGCGGCCGCGGCTTCGGCGACGGCGATCTTTTCCGCGCCCTCCCAGTCGCCGCGCAGCCAGGCGCCGCGCATTTCCCGGGATTTCCCGGGATAGGACGAACAGCCCGCGAGGCACAGCGCCGCCGCGGAAAAAGCGAAAAGAAAGACTGGAAACGAAGTTCGCCGCATTTCGGAAAGCCGCGATTTTCCTTCCCCTCCGCTCCCCTTGCAAGCGCAATCTCGCCGCGGGAAGCCCGGATTTCGAGCGTCAGAAAAGATCCGCGGTCTTCGAAAAGTTGACGAATCGCGTTCCCGCCGTCTCCGTTTCCAGATCTCCGGCGTAAATCACCGTTCCCGTCTGCAGTTTCGGAATGCTTTTTTTCGCTTTCTCCAGATTCGCGGCGAAAGCGGGCGTCCACGTCATGCCCGCCTTGATTTCAAACGGGAAAAGTTTTCTGTTCCGCGACAGCAGCAGGTCTATTTCGAAGCCTTTTTCGTCGCGCATGAAATACAGGTTCGCGTCTTCGCCGGCGTTGCAGCGGGCCTTCAGCGCCTCGACGACGACGAGGTTCTCGAAAATTCCGCCGAGCAGCGGATCGCGCGCGGCTTCCTGAGGCGTCTTCAGCTCGAGCAGGTAGGCGACCAGTCCGGGCTCGACGAAATAAATTTTGGGAGACTTGATCATCCGTTTCCCGAAATTTTCGAAATACGGCGGCAGGCGAAAAATGATGAACGAGGCTTCGAGAATCGAAATCCATTCCCGCGCCGTCATCACGGAAATCCCGACGTCGTTCGCCAGCGACGAATAATTGACGACCTGGCCGACGCGCCCGGCGAGCACTTTCACGAACGTGTCGAACGCGACGGCGCTGCGTATGTTCACGAGCCGTCGGACGTCCCGCTCCACGTATGTCGCGTAATACTCGAGATACTGCTGAAACGGCGTCGTGTTCCGCGCGTAAATTCTCGGCAGAAATCCGTTCACCAACGCTTCGTCGCGGGAAAGGCTTGTTCCCGCGTCCGCGAGTTCCCGCAACGAAAGCGGCAGCAGACGCGCGATTCCCGTACGCCCGGCGAGAGACTGCGAAACCGCTTCGCTCAGTCGCGGCTGATGCGATCCCGTCAGCACGTATTCGCCCGGATTTTCACGCGAGTCGACCTCGATCTGCAGGTAGCTCAAGAGCTCCGGAACGTTCTGAATCTCATCGAAGATCGCCGGCGCGGCATACGTCTGCAGAAAAGCCTTCGGGTCGGAACGGGCGAACGCGCGCGTTTCCGGAGCCTCCAGATTCACGTAAGCGTGCTTCGGGAAAAGCGCGCGCGCGAGCGTCGTCTTGCCCGACTGACGCGGTCCGAGAATCGTGACGACCGGAAACTGTTCGGCAAGCGAAAGGACATGCGCGGAAATCCGCCTTTTGATGAAATTTTTCGTCATGGCGACAAGATATTCGGCGTAAATTTAAGATTCAAACTTAAATTTACGCCGTTTTCGGCGCGGGAACGCGCGCGTCAGCGGTAGAGCGACGAGGTGAGCCAGCGCAGCTCCATGCGCGTCGCGACGCGGGCGAGCTCTTTCCGCATGATCGCGTTGCGCGGATTCTCTTCGGCGTCTCCCTTCGAAGGATTGATCAGTTCCCGCGAGAAGTAATTCTTTTCCGCGTCGCCCGAAAAACCGTCCAGCCCCGTTTCCGCGCGCGGACGCAGCTTTTCGATCGGATATTTCCCGAAGACGATCATGCCGAACGCGAGCGTTCCCGGAAAATCGGACGCCGCGGGAACGAAGGCAGGAATGCCTTCGCCCCCAAAACGCGGTGTTCCCGAAATTCTCGCGGCGACGGGGCGACGCGTTTCCGAATGAAAACTTTCTTTAACTTCCTTTGACTTCGCGGTCGGAAATCTTTGCGTCTTTGCGTCTTGGCGGGAAAGGCGTTTCCGCGCGCGTCCGCGGAGCGAAACTGAGCCCGAAACGCGCTCCGGCGTTCTCGGATTTCAAAGCAGAAATGCGGCTTGCTCCCCGAATGAACAATTCGGTATGCTTCGAGGGATATGGGCGGAAGCACGAGAGAGAGAATTTTCGACGCGCTGGTGGTGGGCGCGGGCATCAGCGGAGCGACGGTCGCGGAGCGTCTCGCCTCGGCGGGGAAGCGCGTGCGCGTGCTCGAGGCGAAGCCGCACGTCGGCGGCAACTGCCACGACTTCCGCGACGCGAACGGCATCTGCGTGCACAAGTACGGCACGCACATTTTCCATACGAACGAAAAGCGCGTCTGGGACTACCTTTCGCGCTTCACGGCGTGGCATCCGTACATGCACAAGGTGCTCGCGCTCATCGACGGGGCGCTCGTTCCCGTGCCGTTCAATCTCAATTCGGTGCGCATGGTCTTCCCGCCGGCGCTCGCCGCGCGGATCGAGGACAAGCTCGTCGCCGAGTTCGGTTTCGGCGCGCGCACGACGATTCTCGAACTGCGCGGGAACGCCGACGCCGACCTGAAGCTGCTCGGCGACTACGTGTACGAGAAGGTTTTTCTGCACTACACGCTTAAGCAGTGGGGCAGGACGCCCGAGCAGATCGACCCGTCGGTGACGGCGCGCGTGCCGATCTTCGTTTCGCGCGACGACCGTTATTTCCACGACAAGTATCAGGCGATTCCGCGCGAGGGTTACACGGCGATGATCTCGAAAATGCTCGCGCATCCGAACATCGACGTGCGGCTGAACGCGCCGTTCGACGCTGCGGCGCTCGCGGACGTTCCCGCGGGAACGCCCGTCTTTCACACGGGCGCGGCGGACGCGTTTCTGGGCTTCCGGCTCGGCGCGCTGCCGTACCGCAGCGTGCGTTTCGACTTCGTCGAGTACGAGCGCGAGTTTTTCCAGCCCGTCGCGTGCGTGAACTATCCGTGCAACTACGACTTTACGCGCATCGGCGAATACAAGCATTTTCTGGGCGACCGCTCGCCGCGGACGGTGGTCTCGTTCGAGTATTCGTCGGCGTTCGAGCCGGGCGTGAACGAGCCGTGCTACCCGATCGCGGACGCGGAGACGCTCGCGCTGCACGCGCGCTGCCTGGACGAGGCGCGCCGCGCGTTCCCGCAGCTGCGTTTTCTCGGCCGCCTCGGCGACTACAAGTATTACGACATGGACAAGGCCGTCGCCCGCGCCTTGGATTGCGCGGAGGCGTTTTCGGCGGGAACCGCGAAGTGAAGGAAGTTTTTTGAGAAAATGTTTCTTTCCGTCGTCATTCCCGTGTTCAACGCCGCGCCTTTTTTGCGCGAGTGTCTGGACTCGCTGCGCGCGCAGACCTTCGCGGACTGGGAAGCGCTCTGCGTCGACGACGGCTCGACGGACGACTCCGCGGCGATTCTGCGCGAATACGCCGAGCGCGACCCGCGCTTCGTCGTGATTTCCAAGGCGAACAGCGGCTACGGCGCGACCGTGAACCTCGGGCTCGCCCGCGCCCGCGGCGACTACGTCGCGATTCTCGAGCCCGACGACGCGCTCGCCTCGCCGGACGCCTACGCCCGCCTCGCCGAGCTCGTCGCGCGTTTTCCCGGAATCGACGTCGTCAAGGGCGACTACAATTTCTACCGCGGGAAGAGCGGGCGGCGGGAACGCGCCTTCGCGCTGCGCGCCTGCCCGAAAGGCGTTCCCGTGAACGCGCGTGGATGCGGAGAGCTCTTCGCGCTTCCGCTTTCGGTGTGGAGCGCGTTCTACCGCGCGGATTTTCTGCGCGCGGCGGCGATCCGCTTCAACGAGACGCCCGGCGCGTCCTATCAGGACAACGCGTTTTCGTTCAAGGTCTTCGCGGCGGCGGAACGCGTCGCGCTCGCGGATTTTCCCGTCGTGGACTACCGTCAGGACAACGCCGCCTCGTCGATGAAGTCGCGGAAAAAAGTCTTCTGCGTCGCGGACGAGATGCACGAGCTCGACCGCTGGTTCGCGGAACGCCCGGCTCTGCGGGAACGCTTCGCCTACGATTTCTGGCTTTTCCGCTACAAGGCGTATTTCGCGAATCTGCTGCGCGCGCCGCGGGAACGTCGCGGCGAGTTCTTCGCGCTGTTCCGCCGCGAGTTCGTCGAGGCGAGGGAACGCGGCGAGCTGCCCGAAGCTCTCTTCCCGCGACTGGGGAAACGCCTGCCGCTGCTGCTCGACGCGCCGGAGAAATTTCTGCGCTACGCGACGTGGCGCGCGCGTTTCGACGCGTTCCGTCGCGCCAAGAAAAACGCGCTCTCCGTCCGGCGTTCCCGCGACGGCTGGCGCGTCGTCTTCTGCGGGCTGAGCTTCGTTTTCCCGAAAGGAGACCGCCGATGAGAAGAGCGCCCCGTTTACAGATTGCGGAAATTGACGACGCCGTTCTCGGGCGTGTCGAGGTTGAGCTCGCCGTCGTAGATCAAGCGCGCTCCCGCGACGGCATTCCCGAAGATTTTGCGGGAAACTCCTTCAACCTCAACGTGAAATCAATACAAATTGAAAGTCGCATTTTCAATCCGCATGAAAATTCGCCGAAAAATCGTGCAAATCGAAAGTCAGACTTTCAATCCGCGGAAAACCCGCGCCCGAAAACCGGATTTCATTCGTCAGCCTTCACTTTTTAAATGAGCCTCGAAACACCCAAAGTCTCCGTCGTCGTACCGATCTACAAGGTCGAGAAACATCTGCGTCAATGCGTGGATTCCGTCCTCGCGCAGACGCTCAAGAACATCGAAATCATCCTCGTGGACGACGGCTCGCCCGACGCGTGCCCGCGGATCGTGGACGAATACGCCGCCCGCGACCCGCGCGTCGTTCCCGTGCACCAGGAAAACCGAGGGCTCTCCGGAGCGCGCAACGCCGGTCTGAACGCGGCGCGCGGGGAATACGTCGGCTTCGTCGACGCCGACGACCGGGTCGAGCCGGAGATGTTCGAAAAGCTTCACTCCGCCGCGAAGGCGAACCTCGCCGACGTCGTCGCGTGCGGCATCCGCTGCGAATTTCTCTGCGGGGGCGCGGACGTGGATCAGGCGTATTACGACATGAAGTTCAGCGGTAAGTTCGCCGCGTCGCCCGAGCTGCTCGAAAAGCTGGACGTCAGCGTCTGCAACAAGATTTTCCGGCGGGATCTGATCGAAAAAGCGGGAGAGCCCCTGCGTTTTCCGGACGGAAAAAACTTCGAGGACTGCGAATTCTTTTGGCGCTTTTTCCTGCGCGCGCAGTCGATTTTCTGCATTCGGGAAAACCTGTATCACTACGTCCGCCACGGGAGCGGCATCATGAAGGAGACGATGACCGGAGCCAACGCGCACAGCGTCGATGCGGTTCTCGTCTGCGGGAACATTCTGCGGGATCTGCTCGCGCGGGAACGTTTCGGCGAATTCGCTTTCCCGTTTTTCCTTCTGCTCGCCGGACACCACGGGCTGAGCGCGCGGTCCGGACATCCGGAAACGGATTCGGAGACGCGAAAGATTCTCGCCCTCGCGAACTACAAAAAATTCCGCCGCGAGCTGCCCGAACGCGAGAACTGGGCCTGGGAAATTCTGGACGCCGTCGCCGCGCGCAAGCGGTTTTCGCCGGGAAAGATGATCCTGCGCACGAAAAACTGCAAGGGCGTCAGCCGCACCTTTCTGTTCGGAATCCGCATCCGAAAGAAACTCATTCCGGAGGCGTCCGCCGGGCGCTCCGCCGTGTTCGACTCTCCGAAAGAAGCCGCCGAGGCGGGAACGCGCCCGAAAATCTCCGTCGTGGTGCCGACCTACAACGCCGCCGCGTATCTGCGCCAGTCTCTCGACGCGCTGTGCGGGCAGACGCTGCGCGAGCTCGAAATCGTCTGCGTCAACGACGGCTCCACGGACGAGTCCGAGGCGATTCTTCGCGAGTACGCCGCGCGCGATCCGCGCATAAAAATCATTTCGCAGGCGAACGGCGGCTACGGGCGCGCCGTGAACGTCGGCATCGACGCCGCCCGGGGAGAATTTCTCGCCGTCGCGGAACCCGACGACTACGTCGCGCCGGAAATGTTCGAAACGCTTTACGCGGCGGCGAAGAAAAACCGCGTTCCGCTCGTCAAATGCGACTGGGAGCTTTTCTGGGAGAACGCGGGAACGGAGACGCGGCGGGAACGCTGGCGGCTCGTCTCATGCGGCGAAGACGTCGCCGTGTTTCCGCCGAAGGAAAATCCGACGATGATCGCCGACGCCTCCGGAATCTGGGCGGCGATCTACGATCTCGCATGGCTGCGCGCGAACGGAATCCGCTGTTCGGAAACGCCGGGCGCGTCTTTTCAGGACACGGCGTTCGTCGTGAAGACTTATCTCTGCGCGGGCAAGATGGCGTTCGTGCCGCGCGCGTTCGTCTCTTACAGGCAGACGAATCCGAACTCGTCCATCAACGCCGGCGCGTCGAAGGCGTTCGCGGTCTTCGGGGAATTCGATGAAATCGTCCGCTTCTGCGAGGAACGGAAGATCTGGAACGAAAGCAGCAAGGCGCTGCTTCTCAAAAAAATGCACGCGACGGGAAAATGGAACGTGGAACGTTTTTCCGGAGACGTGCGGAAACGCGTGAAGCGGGAACTGAAAAAGCATTTTCGAAGCCTGCTGGCGTTTTTCCCCGAACGCCCTCCGGAAATCGCGCCTGGCGAATGGGCCTACATTCTGGAAATCGCGGAACGTCCGGAAAGCCGCGCGCGCCGCGCGAAATCCCTGATTTTCGAAGAGTCTTTCGGCAAGGATTTCGTCCGCGTGAAGCTCTTCGGAATCCGCGTGCTGAAGACGCCGCTGATTCATCGCCGAAAGGATTCGCCCGCGAGAAAAATCTTCGTCCGCGCGCTTGCCGCGCTGTTCTTCCCCGGCGCCGACGCCCGCCGCCGCTTCCGCGAGCGGCATCTGAACCTCGACCCGCGTTTCAGAAAATGAGCGACGAACGTGAGAACGAAACCGCGCGTGCGGCTTCCGGCGGGGAGTTGCCCGAAGCTCTCTTCGCGCGCCTGGGGAAACGCCTGCCGCTGCTGCTCGACGCGCCGGAGAAATTTCTGCGCTACGCGACGTGGCGCGCGTGTTTCGACGCGTTCCGCCGCGCCAAGAAAAATGCGCTTTCCGTCCGGCGTTCCCGCGACGGCTGGCGCGTCGCCCTCTGCGGGGGAGTTTCGTTTTCCCGAAAGGAGGCAGCCGATGAAATTTCCTCACTCCCTGTGATACAGGTGCCTTCTTGAAACACTGAGTTTCTGTTTGCTTTCGCGACTTTTTCAATGTCAAAAAGACGTTCCCGCGGATTTCGCGGGAACGTCTTTCGTCGCGGGAACGCGCACGGGGCTTATTGGCCCTGCTTGTCGAACCGCTGTTGCGCCGCTTAAGCGCACTTGGAAAAGTTCGTCGCGCGTACATCCGATTCAAATTCCTGTCAAAGGCCACCTTTGGCGAACGACGGCGTCACTACAAGGCGAAATGTCGTGCCTACAAACGCGAAATCGCGATTTTGCGCGGTTTCCTCAAAGGCAAATGCGATTGGCGTGCTGTCGTCGCGACGCCCTTCGATCGTTTCGGCGAACGTTCCTGAACCTCGACCCGCGTTTCAAAAAATGAACGACGCGTTCCCGCCAATCTTTAATTCATAACTCTGTCATGATTCCCTTCGTTTCCGTAATCGTTCCCGTTTACAACGCCGAAAAATACCTGCGGGAGTGCCTCGATTCCGTCATCGATCAGTCGCTCCGTGAGATTGAAATCATCTGCGTCGACGACGGCTCCACCGACGCCTCGCCCGCCGTGCTCGCCGAATACGCCGCCCGCGACTCGCGCGTCCGCGTGATCACGCAGGAAAACGCCGGCGTCGGTCCCGCGCGCAACGCCGGCATCCGCGCCGCGCGCGGCGAATTCGTCGCCTTCATCGACCCCGACGATCTTCTGCCCGACGAATCCGCCTACGAAGCTCTCTACCTTTGGGCGAAGGAAAAGCGCGTGCGCGTCTGCGGCGGCGGCGTCTGCTCCCTCGCGAACGACGGCAGACGCTATTTCCCCGACGCTTCCTGGGGCAGCAACGTCGACCAGACGTTCCCGCGCGACGGTTTCATGCGCTTCGCCGAGTGGCAGTTCGACTACGGGTTCTACCGCTACATTTTCGAGCGCAGGCTGCTGCTCGACAACGAAATCTTCTTCCCGCCCTACATCCGCTATCAGGACCCGGTTTTCTGCGCCCGCGCGGCGGTTGCCCTCGGCGGCGTGCCGCTCCACGCGACGGCGGAAGTGCAGGTCGTCCTCGAAGTCGAGTGAGGTTTCTCGCGGCGTCGCCATGGAAGGTTTCGTCGAAGAACTGGAACGGCTCGTCGCGGGCGTCGGGCGTCCCTCGTGGGACGCCTACTTCGCGGCGATGGCGGTGCTGATCGCGTCGCGCTCGGCGTGCGA